>JALVIU010000236.1 GCA_027028665.1 Candidatus Atribacteria bacterium
GTTCAGGAGGTTCTTCTTTTATTTCTATTTCTTCAACAGTGGCACTAATTTCTTCTTCCGGGATTTCCGTTTCTTTTGTCTTCTTCTCTTTTATTTTTCTTTTGTAGTTTTTGATACCTTGAATTTCCATATTTAAAAATGTATAATAAATGTAAAATAATGGATATAAGGGGGCTTTTTATGAAAAAGCTTACTATAGTTCTGGCTTTGGTGTTATTATTTATCTTTCTTTTTAATCTGATGGCATATGCAGGGGAAGAGGGGAAGGCAATAAAACAGATAAAGTTTCTAATGAAAAAAGGGTTATATGATAATGCCTTGGTAAGGGCAGATTTTTATCTTAATGTCCATCCTGAATCCCTGAGGGTGAGAAAATTGAAGATAGATATTCTTGTAGAGCTTAGACAATTTGACGAGGCCCTAAAAAATTATGAGATATTTATTAAGTATTCTAAGGCGAAGAAAGAAAATATAAGTATCCTATCAGATATTCTTGTGCCTTATCTTAAATCTTTAAAAGATAGAAATCTTCCTGATGATGAGAAAAAAAGACTTATTGCTATATTATGTGAGATAAAGGATAAAGAGACCATAAGAGACTTAAAGACATTATATGCCTTTCCTCCTGAGAGAGAGGATAAAATTCAGGCTGCATCCTTGCTTGCTCAATTAGGCAAAACAGGATATATTCCTTATCTTAAGAAGGCGGCAAAATTACCTGATCTTTTAAAAGATGAAAAACTATATATTATTTTTGCATTTTCGACAAGAAAGAATGAATCCTTAAAGAATGTACTTCTTTCTATGCTTAGAAATGAGAAAGATCCAGAAATCATCGCTTATATATATTGGGCACTCACCAGGATGGGAGAGAGTCATAGAAGGGAATTAAGAAACATGCTAAATAAGGTAAGTGATAACAATGCTAAGTCTACTATTTTATTTTTATTAGGGGAATTGAAGGATACAAAATTTACAATCGATCCCCATTCTTTACCGAGAGATGTTCTCACCTCTTATTATTGGGCAGAATATAGAAGAGGTCACAAGAGCATGGCTATAAATGAACTTCGTCACTATATTTCTTCTTCTGATAAAAGAGTAAGTATACATGCCATATTCTACATAGGTCTTATAGGAGATAAACCTTCTATACCCATATTGAGACACAAGATAGTGGAGACAGATGATATTGGAATAAAAATCTCTGCAATATCTGCTATTATAAGGATAATAAGAAAAGAAAGGATAAATACAGAAGTAAATATAAAATTAGGTTTTTCTATTACTTTGTAGAGGAGGGAGGTATGGGTTATTTTATAGGTATTGATATAGGGACAGGTGGAACAAAGGCTTTGCTTGTTAGTGAAAAAGGTGAGATCCTGTACAAAGCATTTAGAGAATATCCATTATATACCCCTTATCCCCTATGGACAGAACAAGACCCTCTGGATTGGTGGGATGCCACACTATCTATACTCTCAGAAATAACGGAACTAAGCCTTGTAGATCCTGATGATATAAAGGCAATAGGTCTATCTGGTCAGATGCATACTCTTGTACCTCTTGACAAAGATTACAATGTGATTCGTCCCGCTATTTTGTGGAGTGATCAGAGGACGGAAAAAGAGTGTAGATATGTAATGGAAAAACTTGGGGAAAAGAGGGTAATGGAGCTTATATCAAATCCTGTGCTTCCTGGGTTTACGCTGGGAAAGATTTTATGGATGAAAAATAATGAACCAGAAAATTATGAAAGGATTCATAAAATACTTCTTCCTAAGGACTATATAAGATTTAAACTTACAGGAGAACTTGCTATAGAAATAACAGATGCTGCAGGTACAGCTTGTTTTTCTGTAAAAGAGGGGAAGTGGTCAGAGGAGATACTTAGCGAATTGAATATACCCCTGGACTTCTTCCCAGAGGTATGTAAGTCCTTTGAGGTATGTGGAGAGACCACAGAAGAGATAGAGAGGCTTACGGGTATAAAAAGAGGTACAAAGGTAGTGGGGGGTGGCGCAGATAATGCATGTGGTGCAATTGGTGCAGGGATTATAAAGGAAGGAAGAATGCTTTCGAGCATAGGGACATCAGGGGTGATCCTTGTTCCTATATATACACATAGATTTGATAAAGAAGGTCGAATACATACATTTAATCATTCTATAGAGAATATGTGGTATCTTATGGGAGTAGAGCTTTCTGCAGGTATGTCTCTTAAGTGGTATAAAAACATAAATGGCATTATGGAAGAAGCCATGGCACAGATACTTAAGAAAGACCCTTATGATATACTGTCTGAAGAGGCGGCTTCTGCCCCAGTAGGAGCCAGAGGAGTATTGTTTCTGCCTTATCTTTCTGGTGAAAGAACACCTCATAAAGATCCATTTGCCCGAGGGGTTTTCTTTGGGATGTCTATATCTACAACCAGAGAGGATATGATAAGGGCTATTATGGAAGGTGTAACATATGGGCTCATGGACTCTGTCTCTATTATGGAATCCTTAGGTGTCGAAATAGATGAGGTAAGAGCTATAGGTGGTGGGGCGAAAAGTCCTTTATGGAGAGAAATTCAAGCAGATGTATTTGGGAGGGCGGTCTCTATAATGGAAAAAGATGAGGGACCCGCATACGGTGCAGCTATTCTTGCGTCAGTAGGTGTCTTTATTTTTAAGGATATAGAAGAAGGGGTAGAGGCGCTTGTGAAGGTAAAAGAGGTGGTGGAGCCAGATAGAGAAAAAACGGATATATATAGAGAGTACTACGAGATCTATAAAAAACTTTATCCTGCATTAAAGGATAGGTTTGTAGAACTAAAAAGATTAGATGAAAAACAGAGATAAACTTATTGACTTTTTTTATAAAATGTATGATCATTTTGGGCCACTTCATTGGTGGCCTGGCGACTCTCCTTTTGAAGTTATGGTGGGTGCCATACTTACACAAAATACATCATGGGCAAATGTAGAAAAGGCTATACAAAATTTGAAAGAGAAAGACCTCCTTGATCCTCATAAGCTCTTAAATCTTTCTCATGAGGAGCTTGCAGCACTTATAAAACCATCTGGCTTTTTTAATATAAAGGCCAGGAGGTTAAAGGAATTTGTAAATTTTTTTATACATGAATACAATGGTTCCGTGGAAAAAATGAAGGAAGAGGAGCTCTGGTATCTAAGAAATAAGCTGCTAAAGGTAAAAGGTATAGGAAAGGAGACGGCAGATAGTATCCTTCTTTATGCCCTGGATATGCCTATTTTTGTAATAGATGCATATACAAAAAGGATATTCTCAAGACACCATATTATACCTACCGATATGGATTATGATGCACTTCAGCATTTTTTTATGGAAAATCTTCCCCAGGATCTAAGGCTTTACAATGAGTATCATGCTCAGATTGTACTTACAGGAAAGACCTATTGTAGAAAAAAACCTCTTTGCAATATATGTCCGTTGAAAGATATGGGATGAGAGCAGCTCATAAGCCGGGTTCTGTACCTGGGGAATATCCCCGAGGTGGTGGTCATTTATCTGGGACAGAGGTTGCCCTCTGCCTCATGCGGCCTACCCGAGGATCAGCGAGCAGCCTCATCTCCTCTGCTTGGCCTTGCTCCGGGTGGGGTTTACCATGCGATAGATGTTACCATCTATCCGGTAGGCTCTTGCCCTACCTTTTCACCCTTACCCTGTAAATAACTGTAAATAAGTTACAGGGCGGTCTGTTTTC
>JALVIU010000237.1 GCA_027028665.1 Candidatus Atribacteria bacterium
TTACTGTTTACATCAAGTACAGGGGAAAAATTCATATTTATCCCTATTTCATGCAGAGATCGTCCTGTAAGATATCCAGCCTCATAGGATAACTCTTTATCATCTGCAGCACCTATTGCCATTTGGTTTGGTGGAACAAACACCCCTTTTCTTATTCGGGCAATAAACTCCCCTTCTTGATCTATAGCAAATATAAGAGGTATCATTTTAGGATTTCTATTATGTTTATTTATGCTATCTATGAGTTTCTTTACCTGCTTCTTATCCTTTACATTTCTTGAATATATAATAAATCCCCCAACATCTCTATCTAAAAAGTGCTCTATTGAACTATTGTATGTTTTACCATCAAAACCTATTAAAAAGAGCTGTCCCACTTTTTCTTCTATACTCATTCCACTTATTACCTGGGCAATGGCCATAGTTCCTATTACAAGTGCTTTAAAAATACTTACCATTTAAATTTTATCCTCCTTTCTATAAACATAAATTGTTGAATTTTATTATAACATAATAAGTAAGTTAATTAAATTTATGATATAATAAAAATAATTATAGAGAAGGAGAGATAAGGAGGGAGAAAGTGAAGATACTCATTGTTGATGATTCCCCTACTGTAAGAAATTTTCTAAAAACTATACTAAAAAAAGATGATAGATTTGAGATAGTAGGAGAGGCAAAAAATGGAGATGAGGCGATAGAGATGGTAAAAACTACCTCTCCTGATCTTGTAACGCTGGATATTACAATGCCTGTGAAGAATGGGATTGATGCAGCAGAGGAGA
The DNA here is from genome assembly GCA_027028665.1 of Candidatus Atribacteria bacterium. Taxonomy (GTDB): domain Bacteria; phylum Atribacterota; class JALVIU01; order JALVIU01; family JALVIU01; genus JALVIU01. The sequence goes on from JALVIU010000237.1 coordinate 786, forward strand.
TACGAAAAATATCCAGGGGTGTAAAGATCCTTTTTCTTACATCTATGAAGGATAAAGAAGTTGAGAATACAGCAAAGAGGTTGGGGATAGAATATATTCTACAAAAGCCTATCTCTATACCGGATCTAAATGAGATCCTGGATAAGATATCTAAAGAGGGATAAATATGGATGAGAAGATGTATAATAGATTCCTTTTATATTTTATAAATACAACTATCACCTCCTGGAATAAGATTACAGGAGAATCTCTTGGTAAGCCCAGAATAGAGAAAATGAAAGACAATACCTTTTTATTCTCTGGATATGTAGGAATGATAAGTTTTGGTGGTGGAGCGTCTGGACGTGTACTTTTGGCTTTGGATGAAGAGCTTGCTATTTTAGTCTCAAAAGAGCTTATGGGAATAGAGCCTGAAGGGGTAACAGATATTACATTTGCTATAGCTGAATTTCTAAATATTGTTACAGGTAATGCCATATCTTTATTTAATAATGAATCTTTAGTGAAGAGAATCTTCCCTTCTCCACCAGGTGCCTTCTATGGAAAGGATCTTAAGTTTATGAATTTTAAGGTGAAGGGGTTTAATACGGTATTTCCCGTAAAAGATAAGGCCATTAAGCTAAATATAGTACTTGAGGAGGGCAAAAATGATTAATATATCCAAATTTGTAGCCCCTGCTCTTACATCTACATTTTCTGCATTTGGTATAGAGGTAGAGGAGAAAGAGAGAAAAAAAGAAGAATTTCACAGCCTTACAAAAGAGATAAATGTTATTGTGGGTATTGTGGGTAAATATCCAGGGATGCTTACCTATGAAGTAGATTATGTCATTGCCTCGACCTTTTTCTCTATGATGGTCCCTGGGATGACCTTTGATATAAATGACCCTATGTCTATAAGTGCTATAAGCGAGATGTCAAATATGGTCTCAGGGGCAATGTTTACCATGATAAATGAGTCAGATGTGGATATTACTCCTCCTACCTCTATCTTGGGAAAAGATATTTTTGCCGTTGTAAATACAGAGGGTGCAGAAAAAATTTTATTTAATGTTTTAGGGGGTGAACTTATAATAGGTTACAGCTTTTCATAAATCCTGGTATAATAAATCGGAGTATTTTTGAGTAATAGTAAGATAATCTTTGGTATTTTTCTCCTTCTACCTCTTACTCGATATATTTCACATTGAAATCATCCTCTTCTTTTGCTAAAATATATAAGACCCCAGAAAGAGAAAGGAGAACTCTTCTATGAAAGCTTACCCACATAGTAATTATATTATTTTTACAAAGAGGTTTACATCTACTTCACGCCTGCCAGAGAAGGCATATGGTTTTGATGCAGGATGGGATCTGTTTTCAGATGAGGATGTAACTATACCTCCTCATGCAACTCATGCAATATCTACAGGCATAGCTATTCAGCTTCCTGATGGTTTTTTTGGTAAAATCTTTGATAGATCAGGAAATGCATTAAGAAATGGCTATCAAGTGCTTGCAGGTGTTATTGATAATGGTTATAGAGGAGAAGTAAAAATTGTAGTTCTTAATTATACAGATAATCCTATAACTATTAAAAAAGGAGATAAGATCGCACAGCTTGTACTTATAAAAACCTATTACTCTGAAGTAAAGGAGTGCAAAGAACTTTCCCCTACAGAAAGAGGAAAGAAGGGTTTTGGTTCAAGTGGATAAAAAGGAGGACAAGATGGCATCATTTAAACAGTCTATATCAGAGTTTATTTGGGAGAAAAAATATAAGGGAAAAGATGATAAAGACCTGGAATCTTATTGGTTAAGGATTGCTCGGGCACTTTCTAAGATAGAAAAAGATAGGGAACTTTGGGAAAATAGATTTTATAAACTTCTGGAAGGTTTCAAGTTTTTACCTGGTGGAAGAATTCAGGCAGGTACCGATCCCAATAAAGAAAATGTGACCCTCTTTAACTGTTTTGCTGCATCCCGTATAGATGATTCCATAGAGGGTATATTGCAGGTGGCCAAGGAGAGTGCCATTACACAGAAAATGGGTGGAGGTATTGGATTTAATTTTTCCACCATAAGGCCAAGAGGAGAGCTCATAAAGACTATACAGAGTGAGGCATCTGGCCCTGTATCTTTTATGTATATATATGATGCAGTATGTCAAACAATACAGTCTGCAGGACACCGTCGTGGGGCACAGATGGGTATGCTTATCGTAAATCATCCTGATATAGAAGAGTTTATTATGGCAAAAGAGGGTACATCTGGTAATAAACCCCTTACCAATTTCAATTTATCTGTACAGATTACAGATGAATTTATGCATGCAGTAAAACATGACCTTGATTTTGAACTTAAATTTAACAATAAAGTATATAGAAAGGTAAAGGCAAGGGAGTTATGGGATAAGATTATAAGACATACTTATGACTGGGCGGAGCCTGGTATATTTAATATAGATATAACAAATTATTATAATAATCTTTATTTTATACCTGAAGAGGAAATTATGCTTACAAATCCCTGTGGTGAGATCTCTTTGCCATATCAGGGTTCCTGTCTTTTGGGTTCATTCAATCTTACTCAGTACATAATTAATCCCTTTGAGGAAGATGCCTATTTTGATTTTGATAGATTTAAAAATGATATACCTGTGGCACTCAGGATGCTTGATAATGTAATAGATATATCCAAATACCCCCTTGAAATTTACGAAAAGAGAGAAAAGATTTCAAGAAGAGTTGGTATGGGTATTACAGGGTATGGAGATGCACTTGTAATGCTTCGTCTTAGATATGGTTCCAAAGATGCACTTCAATTCACAGAAGAACTTATGAAGGGCATGAGAGATACGATATATAGAGCATCTATAGAACTTGCAAAGGAGAAGTCTCCCTTCCCTTATATAGAGGATAATGTAGAGTATAGAA
>JALVIU010000238.1 GCA_027028665.1 Candidatus Atribacteria bacterium
CTAGAGACAGTTCCTGTATTTGGGAAATTCGCAGAAGGGTAGGGATGGTTTTTCAAAACCCTGACAATCAAATCGTAGCAAGTGTAGTGGAAAATGATGTAGCATTCGGGCTGGAAAATTTAGGTCTGCCTTCTGAAGAGATACGTAAAAGAGTAGATGAGGTTCTTTCTTTAGTGGGCCTTTCTCAGTATAAGAGAAGTGAGCCCCATTATCTTTCCGGGGGCCAAAAGCAGAAACTTGCCATAGCAGGCATTTTGGCAATGGAGCCTAGAGGCATAATTTTTGATGAGCCAACATCTATGTTAGATCCAAAAGGAAAAAAAGAAGTTTTAGATCTTATAATTAACTTAAATAGAAAAGGCGTTACTATAGTTCTAATTACCCAAGATATGGAAGAGGTGTTGCTTTCTAATAGAATTATAGCTCTTTTGAAAGGAGAAATAAAATTTGATGGTTCTCCTGAAAGACTTTTTTCCAATTTTGAACTTTTGGAAAAACTCTCTCTTGCTTTTACTAAAACAGGAGAACTTGTACATATGTTATATAATGAAGGAGTTCCTATTCCTAAAAATATCATACGAAGAAAAGAGTTTATAGATTTCTTATGCAGATAAAACTGGAGAATGTTTCACATATATATGCCCCGAAAACCCCTTTTGAAACCGTTGCCCTTTCTAATATAAACCTTGTTGTAGGTAAAAATGAATTTATAGGTCTAATAGGGCATACAGGTTCTGGAAAATCCACTTTGGTGCAGATACTAAATGGTCTTATAATACCTACTTTGGGTGATATATATATAAATAATAAAGAAATAAGGAAATACAAGTCTTTAATAGATATAAGAAGAAAAATAGGAATAGTTTTTCAATATCCAGAAGACCAATTTTTTGAGGATACTATATTTAATGAGATAGCATATAGTCTTAAAAATATGGGCTTCACAGAAGAGATTGTAGAAAAAAGGGTGTATAATGCACTCTCTTTAGTAGGTCTTGAACCTATGAAATTTAAGGATCGATCTCCTTTTGCCTTAAGTGGCGGTGAAAAAAGAAGAGTTGCTATAGCTACTATCTTAGCTATGAGACCAGAGTTAATTATTTTTGATGAGCCCAGCGTAGGACTTGATCCAGAAAGTAAAAAGAAAATCTTTGATTTAATTTATAATCTTTATAAAAGTGGTATATCAGTAATTATGATTTCTCACGATATGGATGTTATTGCATCCTTTTCCAATAGAATAATAGTAATGAATAATGGTCAGATTGTGCTCGATGATAAACCGTATGAAGTGTTTATAAAAAACAGAGAATATCTTTTAGATATAAATCTTGATATTCCTCAGATAAGTAAGATACTTCTGGATTTAAAAAAATGTGGATACAATCCAAGACTTGATATATTCACACTTGAAGGGGCAAAAGAAGAAATAAGAAGGGTGCTAAATGTTTAGATTAACAGTTGGCCAATATTTTCCCGTGGATTCCTGGTTTCATAGACTGGATCCAAGAACAAAGATACTGTCTACACTTTTTTTTGCAGTACTTATATTTTTTATTCATAGCTTTTTAGATTACCTTGCATTATTTATCCTTTTATATCTTTTTTATATTATTGCAAAGATCCCTTTTACATATCTTATAAATGGAATAAAGCCTATCTTATTTCTTATCGCCATTACATTTATTTTTCAAGTGTTTTTTTATGGAGAGGAAACTCTTTTTAAAATATGGATTCTACCTGTGTATAAAGAAGGGCTTATAAGAGGTGCATATTTATCATTGAGAATAATTTTTCTTGTTATTTTTACAAGTTTTTTAACTCAAACCACACCCCCTCTTGATATAGCAGATGGCCTTGAGGCACTTTTGAGGCCATTAAAAAGAGTAGGAGTTCCTGTAAGTGAAATTGCCCTTATGATGAGTATATCTCTTAGATTTATTCCCCTTTTGCAGTCAGAGGTAGAACGAATTGCAAAGGCTCAAATGGCAAGAGGAATAGAATTGAATAAAGGGAATTTTATAAAGAGAATATACAATTATATTCCTATATTGATACCACTTTTTTTAAGTTCATTTAGGAGAGCAGAAGAGCTTGCTATTGCGATGGAGGCAAGGTGTTTTAAAGGCGGGGAAGGTAGGACAAAATTAAGAGAGTTGAAATTCAGAAGGGATGATTATATTTTTATTGGGTTTACTATATTATTTTTTGTTTTAATCTTATGGTTATGAAGAATATAGTTCTTTTAATGGAATACGATGGAACAGGTTATTATGGATGGCAGAGGCAACCAGGATTAAAGACTATACAAGGTGTACTTGAAAAGACACTTGAGAGGATAATAGGTGAAGAGGTCACACTTTTTGCATCTGGAAGGACAGATAAAGGGGTTCATGCACGGGGTCAGGTTGCAAATTTTAGACTTACAAGAGATATTGAGCTTAAAACTCTTTTTAAGGCCTTAAATTCTTTACTTCCAAAAGATATAAAAATAAAAGAAGTAAGATATGCAGATCCATCTTTTCATGCAAGATTCTCGGCAAAAGAAAAGATATATTATTATTATTTTTCCCACTTTTCTCATTATACTCCCTTTTTAAGAAATTATGTTTGGTATATTCCTCGTAATTTTAATGTAGAAAATATGAGAATATTGGCAAAAAAGTTTGTGGGAAGACACGATTTTTCTTCTTTTAGGAATCTCCGTGGTCCATGGGAAAAAGGAGCTTCTTCTATTCGAAATATATTTTATTCCGATATCCTATTCTTAAAAAATGAACTATACGTATATAGAATAAGTGGTGACGGATTTTTCTATAAAATGGTAAGAAATATATTTGGTCTTATAGTACAAGTAGGAATAGGAAAACTAAACTTAAGAGAAGCACAAGAAGTCTTTAAAACAAGAGATAGAAAGAAGGCCCCTCCACCTGTTCCTCCTCATGGATTATTTCTTGTAAGAGTGAAATATTAAGTATCTTTATTCTTTCAGAAAACTATCCATTTCATTTAGAAGTACGTTTAATTTTTCTTGAAGTTCTTTAAATCTATTATCTATATGGTCCATATTATTTTCTTTTATAGCATTTTCAAGCTCTATAAGTTCATCTACCATATCACTATCTATGAAATTCCCTATGCTCCCTTTCATAGAATGAACAATTTTTGCCAATCCTTCATTATCTTTTTTTGAGTATAAATTTTTAAATTGAGAGATCATATTCTTTATATGGGGTAAATTTTCCTTTATTATATCTTTTAGAATTTCTCTACTTCCAAGATCTTCAATGAGTACTTGTGGACTGAATATTTTATATTTTTCTTTTTTTGATGTTTCTCTTTTTTGGGTAAGCTCTAAAAATTTATAAAGTGCTTCATATAAGTCTTTAGTTGATATAGGTTTTGTTATATATCCATCCATTCCAGCCTCTAAAAATTTTTTTACTTCAGATTTAAACACGCTTGCACTTAAGGCCAGGATAGGAGTGTGTTTATTCTTTTTTCTCTCTATTTCTCTTATAATTTTTGTAGCCTTTACTCCATCCATTACAGGCATTTGTATATCCATGAGGATAAGATCGTAATCGTTTTTTTGATAGAATTCTACCGCTTCTTTTCCATTATTTGCTATATCGAATGAAATTCCCATTTTTTCAAGTAAAATGCTCTCTACTCTTTGATTTACTTTATTATCCTCTACAAGAAGAACCTTGTATTTATTTGAAAATACATAATTCTCCTCTTTAGTCTTATCTTCTTCTGGCCCATTTATCGGTTTTGTTATTTTTTCAAGTAAATAATCTTGTCTTATAGGTTTTACAATATAGCTGTTTACGAGATCTTTGTATTCTTTTAGCATATGTATGAGAGAAGGTGAGACAATTCCGATTAAGGGTATATCTTTTTGATTTAGGTTATTCTTTATAATAATTAAAATTTCTTTATCATTTTTTTCTTCATTTATATCAAAGAAAATTATATCAGTTATATAAGTATCTAATATTTCTTTAATCTTTTCCTGTTTGAAACTTAGAGTTTTTGAATCCTTGTCGAAATTGTACATACTTTCTGTCTCTATGTTCCATTCTTTTAATATATCTCTTAAGAATTGAAATGTGTATAAATTTTTTGTGACAACTAATGCATGCTTAAAAAGGACATTACCTTGTTGTCTTTCATGATTTTTTTTCATTTTTCCTATAGTTAATTTTATAAAGAAGGAAAAATGACTACCTTTACCAGGCGTACTTTTTACTTCAATATCTCCCTCCATCATTTTAATGAGTTCTTTTGATATGGCAAGTCCGAGACCTGTTCCTCTATATTCTCTTGTCAGAGATGAATCTACCTGAACAAATTTATCAAATATCGTGTTTATTTTGTCAGGAGGGATACCTATGCCCGTATCTTTTACTGAAAATTTTAGAGTAATTTTATTGCCGTCTATATTTCCCTTTTCTACTTTTATCCATATACCCCCTTTTTCTGTGAATTTTATGGCATTTCCCAGGAAATTTATAAGTATTTCTTTTATCTTTATTGGGTCTCCTATAAGAAGTGAAGGAATCTCAGGTGATATGTATGGATAAAGTTCTAATCCTTTTTTATATACATCACTTGAAACTATGGATATAGTTTCATAAAAGAGTTTCTTTATATCGAATTCTCTTTCATTAAGACTGAATCTACCCTGTTTTATTTTTGCTATATCTAATACCTCATTTATTATTTCTAGCAAAGCCTTAGATTGTGTCTTTAGTATGGAGAGATATTCTTTTTGTCTTTCTGTAAGTTCATCTATCGATATAAGGTCTAATGTAGCTATAATGCCATTTAATGGTGTCCTCATTTCATGACTGATATTAGATAAAAAACGTCTTTCTGTTTCTACTGCTTGAAATGCCTCTTCTTTTGCTTTTCTAAGCTCTTCTTCTATAGCCACTCTTTCAGTAACATCATGAACTACTAGTGTATAACCAATAGATATTCCCTTATTTTCTATTCTCTTTTGGGAAATTCTAAGGACTTTATTCTTATATCTAATATCATATTGAAGGTAGTCTTTCGTTTTATCAAAATTAGGTATAAAAAATTTAATATTTTTTCCTATTATATTTTCTTTTTTTTCATTTAGAATATCTAGTAATATAGAATTTACATCTACTATATTCCCTTCAGCATCCAATATTATGGCACCTTCTCCTAAATAATTAAAGAAATGTGGTAAGATGTTTTCGGGTTTTAATAGGAGAAAATTGTATTTTTTGATAGCTATATAGAAAAATAGGGAAGGAAGAAATGTGAAACTTGCGGCAGACGGCAGTTGAATAAAATCTCGTATAGATATAAGGTAAAAATCTAAAACAAGAAATAGTACAACTATCGAAAATACCCCCATTAATATAATATTTATGGAAGCTTTCATGATAGGATTTTTTGTCTTTCTTTTATATGTATATAATAAATATACTCCATATAAATAGACTATCAGTATAGAAAATAAAGCAATAGGAAGAAAAAGAGGGCCGGTAGCAATATCTATTCCATAAGGAGTTATTTTCCAACTTTTAATAAATTTATCTGTAAATACTGCAATTATTATATTTATAGTATGAATTATATGAAGTAATATAGATATTCTGTCAACAGGCCTATTCATAAACTTATATGCAAATTCTATGAATAATATTCCTGTAGATAAGAGAAAAAAAATGGCCAGATGGAATACAAGATTGCTTTCTACATGATGTATATAAAATATAGACATATTACATCCTATAAAGCTTAAAGATAAATATGCGAATGACCTTGTCACTTTATTTTTTGGATTTAATACTATTATGTTTATAGTAAAGTATAAGTTTATAATTGCAGAGATAAGATTTAAGGTATCATATATGTCCATTTATTCTCACATCCTATGTCCTATGTTAAATACTTATCAATTATTTCTAAAAATTTTTTCATATCCAAAGGTTTTTTTAAAAAGTCAGAAAAGCCTGATTTTTTTGTCTTTTCTATATTATTCTCCATAACATCTGCACTTACTGCAACAACAGGAATATTTTTAAGCTCGGGGATCTTTTTTAGTTTTTTTAATACCTTATGTCCATTTATATCTGGAAGGTTTATATCTAAGAGTATAAGGTTAGGTCTTTGGGCTATGGCTAACTCAATACCTATTCTCCCTTGTGCTGCATGGATAAGTTTGATATTTGTTCGTGCAAGAAGCATACGCTCTACAACCCTGGTATTTGAAAGATTATCCTCTATGTATAGGATCTTCTTTTCCTCTTGATATGTCTTTTTGAGAACAATATTTCTTTCTTTATTCTCTTTACCTTTCTTATTTTCGGTATCTGAAGTAATAGGAAATATAAGTGAGAAACTACTGCCTATACCTAAGCTGCTTTCTACTTCTATCTTTCCGTTCATAAGCTCTATAAGTTTCTTTACAACGGTAAGTCCTATACCTGTTCCTTCTATATTTGAGGATTCTCTGCCTAAACGCTCAAATGGTTCAAACAATTTTTTTATTTTATCACGGTGTATCCCGATTCCACTATCTTCTATTGTTATTTTTACTTTATTATCCGTAATTTTTTTAAAATCTATTTTTACCCAACCTTCATCTTTATTGTACTTTATAGCATTTGAAAATATATTTATTAAGATCTGACGCAGACGGGTATAATCTGCTATAACATATATTTTTTCTTTTTCATTTGCATTATTAATGATCTTTATATTTCTCTTAGAAGCAATAGGTTGAACAAGATTTATTACTTCAGTTATTAAAGATTGAAGAAGGATAGGTTTCATAGAAAGGGCAACTTTTCCAGATTCTATTCGTGAAATATCAAGAATATCGTTTACAAGTTCTAATAGGTGTTTTCCCGATCTTAATATATCCTCTATAGCCTCTTTTTGTTCTTCGGTAAGTTCCCCAAGTAAACCCTCTTCTAATATTTGAGAGAAACCCAATATTCCATTTAAAGGAGTGCGAAGTTCATGGCTCATGCGGGAGAGAAATTCGCTTTTTGCAGCACTTGCAGCATCCGCTCTCTTTTTTGCCTCAATAAGTCTTCTTTCTATTTCTATTCTTGTCTTTTGTTCCATTTTTAAAGCTATGAGATCTGCTACATATTTTGCAAATAGTTCCTCTTCCACTGTCCATTCTCTGTCTTTATTAAAGGACTCGAAGGATAAGATTCCTATAAGATCATTGCCTGATCTTATAGGAATATCTATGGAACTCCTCTCTATTTTTTGATTATTTAGACCGTGTTCTTGGATGTATTTATCTAATTCAGCTCTTATTTCTGCATTATGTTTAGGGCTTATTATAAAAGTTTCTACTTCTTTGTTTTTTGCAGCTTGAAAATATAGAGGGAGTGATTCCTCATAAGAGATGTAACCATCGGTAAATCTATCTTCGTCTTTTAGGTATATGAATTTAGGTATGAGTGCGTTTTTTTCCTCGTTGAATATAAGAATTATTATTTTATCAAGATCTAAAATTACAGCAGTTTTTTTGAGCAGTTTCTTTATAAATTCGTCTAACTCTTTTTGTGAAGCGATATCTTTTTTTGTCATCTCTAAAAATACCTTAAATGCCTCTTTTAGTTTTTGATTTCTTTCCTCAAGGAACTTTTCATACTGTTTTCTCTTGGTAACATCATAGAAAAATATCCTTGCTATGCCTTCTTCTGAAAAGTAAGAGACCCTTACCTCGTATATATGGCCTTTTCTTTCTATTTCATTTATAAAAAATCTCTTTGAATCTTTTTTTGATTCTTCTTTTTCTATAGTTTTTAAGTAGACGTTGAATAGTTCTGCATCTTTATTTTTATCAAAGACCTTCTTTGCCGCGGGATTCATATAAAGAATTACGCCATCTGAATTTATCTCTACGATAGGATCTATGAATTCTTCAGGAAATGCAGAAAGACGAAGAATTTCTTTCTTTAGGTTTATTGTTTCTGTAACGTCTCTTTTGAAGGCTGCAAAATTTATAATTTCTCCATCTGCACTAAAGATGGGAAATATTATATTATACTCTTGATAGAGGGTACCATCTTTTTTCTTATTTGTAATGCGTCCTCTCCACGTTTTTCCTGAGGCAATAGTATCCCATAGTTCTCTATAAAACTCTTTATCGTGTTTTCCACTTTTTAATATCCTCATATTTTTCCCTATTGCTTCATCCTTGCTGTATCCTGTGAGTCGTGTAAAGGCAGGGTTTATATATAGGATATTGCCCTTTAGATCTGTTAGGGTAAGGGGATAATCAGATTGTTCTATTATCTGAATAAGTTTATTTAGATTAAATTCTTTGGATTCTTGTGTGTATTCTTTTGTGAAGAAGAAGGTAATAAATAATTTATTGTTTTTATATAGTTTATGAAAGATACCCCCTATATGAACAATCTTATACCTATCAATGATTATACTTAATTCTCTATGGAGTTGGACCCTACTCTTTCCTTCTTCTATGAGTTGTTTAAATACTTTATCAATAAGCTCTGCACTTCCTTCTAAGAATAATTCTCTGTAGTAAGTCCCTTTTAGATCTTTGTGGTTTAATATGTTATACGCAGATTCATTTGCCCATACTACATATTTGTGGTTATCAAAGATAATAAGTGGGGTAGGGAGTTCATAGGCCAGATTTCCAATTATATCAGAAATTATTTTCTTATTTTCTTTGATTACGTAGTCCATATAGATATAAGCCCCCAAATATATGTTTTATTATAATATCAATAAACTAATATGTCAATTAAATGATATTTTTATAATAAATAAGTTTTTATAGAGAGTATAAGTATAAGAGAAATTATATTTTTATTATTGTTATAAATATAGAGGTCCTGGGGAAAGGAATTCCCCAGGACCTCTATATTTTATTGTAAGCTTTTATGCCTTTCTGCAATATCTTTTACTAATCTGTCGAGTTCTTTAAAGTCTTTTTCTTCTGGGAGGCCTTTTATGATAACAGAAGGGATAAATTCTGCTTTTAGCGCAGAGAGTAATTCTTTTAGTGTATCTTCTAATCTCCCTCCCCATCCATAAGAACCTATGAATGATACGTATCTAGTTTTTGGTCTCAGTGCATTTATAAGATATGCAGTGGATACTATATTTGGATGAGGTCCTGCAAGCACCATAGGCGAACCTATTATAATTGTTGCTGCATCTACAAGTGCCATAGCGAGCTCTCCTATATCTGTTTTTGATATATTAAAGGGTTTTACACATATACCATTCTCCATTAATTTATTTACTACATAGTCTACCATTTTTGCAGTACTTTCATGCATCGAGATATACGGAATAAGTACCTCATTTTTTACATTATCAGATACCCATTCTTCGTATATTCTTAAGATAGAACTTGCCTTAGAGTGCTTGTATATTACACCATGACTTGGTGCAACTACATCAATTTTTAATTCTTTAATTGTTTTTAAGTGTTTTTTAATATGATTTCTAAAAGGCATCATTATCTCTGCATAGTATCTTTTTACCTCTGGATATGCTTTAGGGTCATCTTCTGGTTCATTTTCTGCAAAGAGTGCACTTGTTGCAATATGAGAACCGAGAAAATCACAGGTAAAGAGCACCCTATCTTCTTTTATATATGTAAACATTGTCTCTGGCCAGTGTACCCATGGAGCAAAGATGAACTCTAATGTCTTATCTCCAAGGGATAATGTTTCTCGATCTTTTATCGTAATGAATTTTTCTTCTGGTATTAGCAAAAGCTCTTGCAAGAAGCCCTTACATTTTTCATTTGTTACTACTTTGGCATCTGAATATAATTCAAGTATCTTTGGTATAGTACCTGAATGGTCCTGCTCTGCATGATTTGAGATTATATAATCTATCCTTGGTAAATTTAAGGTGTTTAGATTTTGTAGTAACTCCTCTTCTTTGGTTGGATCCACTGTATCTATGAGCGCAATTTTCTCTGAGCCTTTTACTAAGTATGAATTATAACTTGTACCGTCGGGTAGAGGAACTAATTCATCGAAGACTCTTCTGTCCCAATCAATTGCTCCTACAAAATATATGCCAGGCTTTATCTCTTTTACTGCCATACTTACCCTTCCTCTTCAAAGCTGTCTTTGCCTACACCACATACAGGGCATACCCAATCATCGGGTAATTCTTCAAATGAAGTTCCTGGGGCGATACCATTATCAGGATCCCCAACCTCAGGATCATAAACATACCCACATACTGTACATACATATTTTTTCATATTACTTTCCTCCTTTTTATTCTTTTCTTCTTTAATATAAGTCGGTGCCGTTTTGGGTGATTTCCCTTTCTTTATTTCATGATAATATGCATAAGTCATAGGTTCTCCTTCCTGGAGTATATCGGCATCGACTATTTCTCCCATAAAGATCAGATGGGTACTT
>JALVIU010000239.1 GCA_027028665.1 Candidatus Atribacteria bacterium
ATACTTACCTGTATAATTATCCAGTGACGCATATGCAATCTCTAATCCATTTGCAAGGGTTTCTATCTCACTTTCCTTTCGGAAAAGCAAGATCCTTGGGAAATCACTCCTTTCCTTAAAACCCTCTACTAAGATTACATCTTCATCAAGAAAAGATAAGGCCCTATCAAAACTCATCTTCTTTTTCATAAAGATACTTGTCGTATCTTGTGCAAGTGCTATTACCCCATCTGCTATTTTGGAAAATTTGCCTGTATCTGTAGATCTATCTGCCATCTCTCCATGTATAGACTTTACTATGCCTACTCTAAGGCCTTTAGATTTGAGATATTCTGCAAGTTTAGAGATAAAAAAAGTTTTACCACTTTTTTTATATCCTACTATACCCACAAGTTTCAACTTCTTCTACCTCCCCAATACCTTCCTAAGGTCCTTTTCCTTCCCTATAACCCATAACAGATCCCCTTCCTGAAATTTATACTCTGGATCTGGAAAGATATCCATTTCCTCACTTTCTTTCTCTCTTTTTACAAAAACCACATTTACTTTATAATTATTTCTAAGCCTAAGATCTTTTAGGCTTTTTCCTATCATAAACTGGGGCACCTTCACCTCTACGAGATCATATCCTGGCATAATCTCAAATTTCTCCGTTGCTGTATATGTAGCGATGGCCTTTGCAAGACGTTTCCCCATATCCTCCTCAAGATATACTACACTATCTGCCCCTATTTTTATAAGGGCATTACCCTGGATATGAGAATCTGCCCTTACTATCACCTTTGGTAATTTTAGTATATTCTTTAGGATTATTGTGGTAAGAATACTTGCCTCAAAATTTCCCTCAAAACAGACAACAGCAACATCTACATTATCTAAAGAGAGACTCTTTAATGCATCTTCATCTGTACTTTCTACCCGAATGGCAACTGAGACTTTATCCTTTATATCGTCAATCCTTTCTCTTCTCCTGTCAATAGCTATTACCTCTTGCCCCATATTATAAAGAGTTGTGGCAAGAGATACACCAAACTTACCCAATCCAAATACCGCATATCTGCCCATATATCACCCCACAAGGACCTTTTCTTCAGGGTATGAATAGAAGTCTTTTTCCTCTTTTCTTACAGCAAATACTATAGTAAGAGGTCCTATTCTCCCTACTATCATATTAATAATTATAATCAATTTACCCCAAAAATGCAAATGTGATGTTGCACCAAGGGAATACCCCACAGTACCAATGGCAGATGTGGTTTCAAAGAATAGATCCAAAAAACTGATATCTCTTTCTACCCATGTAATCAAAAGAATAGAGCCTACAAGGGTAAATATGTAAAGCACTGTTATCACAAAGGCCTTCTCTATTATAGAATGGGGGATATTCCGATTAAATACCTCTGTCCGCTTTTTTCCTCTTAATATACTTCTCAGATATAAAATAATCAATGCAAATGTAGATGTCTTTATTCCTCCCCCTGTAGAGCCAGGAGATGCACCTATAATCATAAGTAGTATAAGCAAAAAAATAGCTGATGAGCTAAGTACTGAGATATTAATAGTATTAAAGCCTGCAGTCCTTGCACTTACCACCTGGAATAAAGAAATTATAAAGGGTTGATTGGAAAAGAGCATAAAACCAAAAAGACTCCCCACTATCAATAAAAAGGTAGTTATAAGCACGATCTTTGAATGAAGAGAAAGCCTTGCACGGATGCCCTTTAATTTTAGAGAAAAAAAATATGTTATATCATACATAACCAAAAATCCCAAACCCCCTGATACTATGAGTGTAATAAATACAAGGTTGGTCCATATATCACCCTGAAAGGAAACAAGATTATCTCGAAAGAGGGAAAATCCTGCATTACAAAAGGCAGATACAGAGTGAAAAAAGGCATTGTAAAGTGCAAGCTTTACACCTTCTTTATACCACTTAATAAATAATAAAAGGGTCCCTATTCCCTCAAAGGCAAATGTAAAAATCAAAATGTTTTTTAGTATATCCTCTATTCTCCAGGTTACATTACCAAGGTAATCCTTTACTACAACCCTTTCAGTTATTGATATACCACCTCTAAAAAGTATGGCAAAAAAGGTAGAAAATGTAATAATCCCCAGACCCCCAAGCTGTATAAGTGCAAGTATTATAACTTGACCGGGAAGTGTAAAAAAACTCCCTGTATCCTGGACCACAAGTCCTGTAACACATGTAGCAGATGTAGCTGTAAAGAGTGCATCTATAAAACTTATCCCTTTATATGTAGCACCTGGTAATAAAAGCAGAAATGTACCGATCCCAATGATAATCAAAAATATAGCAGATATTACGGTAGCAGGATTTAATTTGGATGAGGGAAGCTTATCCAAAAGGCCATTTATAAATAGAAAAAATTGCGTAAACAGTATATAGAATTCTAAAAGTAGATATGTATTAAATTCTTTATATAATAAAAAAGTAAAGAGTAAAAAGACAAAATCCCAGATATCTGCATATATGATCTTTTTTCGCCTTATTATCTTAAAAACAAAGAAAAAGGTAAAAGCATCAACCAATATGTATTCCAAAAACAGGGTAAAGGAAGGATATATGAGGATCTCATATCTAAATATAATAATAAAAAAAGATAACACCCCAAGTATATAAAATGCCCTTTTTATCATTTATGTCCTCATTTTCGGATCAAAGGCATCTCTTAAGGCATCTCCCAGGAAATTAAAGGCCAAAATGGTTACAAAAATAAATACACCAGGCACCAACATCCAGGGAAAGGAAATAAGCACCCTTGTATTTTTTGCATCTATCAACATATTTCCCCAGCTCGCAAGAGGTTCTTGAATCCCCAGACCCAGGAAACTAAGTCCACTTTCCATAAGAATATAATAAGGTATACTAAGGGTACCTGCTATTATGATATATGTCATGGTATTTGGTAATATATGTTTTATGATAATGCATAGATCCGTACAACCTGTAGCCTTTGCCGCATATGTAAAATCTTGTTCTTTTATAGAGAGGACGAGTCCCCTAATAACACGGGAAAATCCCGGCCATGAAATAAAACTCAGTATAAATATAATAAGGAGATATACAGTGGTAGAAGGAAGGGTAGAGGGAAGCATTGCCCGTAATGCAAGCAAAAGATATAAAGATGGAAATGACATGATTATCTCTGCAAATCGCATAAATATATTATCAATCCATCCTCCAAAATATCCTGATACTCCACCAAATATGGCCCCAATTATAAAAGATATAAAAATACCAATAAATCCTACACTCAAAGAGATCTGTGATCCATATAAGATCCTCGTAAAGAGATCTCTACCAAATTTATCTGTCCCAAACAAAAAGATATATCCACCCCTGTCCACCCCAAAGAGGTGTATATTAGATGGTATGAGACCAAAAAGTTTATACTTAGAGCCTTTTACAAAAAACCTAATATAATACTTCCTTGTTTTTACTTCTTTATATTTTTTATATACAGGATTTGCCATTTTATAGCTATAAACAAAAGGTCTCAGTGAAAAATGGCCCTTCTCATCTATAAAATGGATCTTTGTAGGGGGATGAAAGGTCTTTCTCCTATTTTGCTTCATAAAACTGTATGGTGCGATAAACGGTGCAAATATTGCACC
>JALVIU010000240.1 GCA_027028665.1 Candidatus Atribacteria bacterium
ATGTCTGGTTTTCCCCTGCCATACTCCAGATAAAGGCATAGTTTCTCGTCCCTACACCACTGTGGATGGACCAGCTTGGTGATATAATAGCCTCTTGATTTCTTATAACAATATGTCTTGTCTCCTCGGGTCTTCCCATAAAGTGAAATACTACATTGTTATCTGGTATATCAAAGTAGAAGTATACCTCCATTCTCCTTTCGTGTGTATGTGTGGGCATGGTGTTCCATACATTATTTTTCTCTAAGATGGTGACACCCATTACAAGCTGGCAGCTCTTTACCCCTTCAGGATGGATGTACTTATATATAGTCCTCTCATTTGACTCACTAAGTGAGCCAAGGTGTAGAGGTTCTGCATCCTTTATATCTATCTTTTTTGTAGGATAGGATGTATGTGCAGGTGCACTTGCTATATAAAATTTGGCAGGATCCTGTGGGTTATCAGATTTAAATACCACCTCTTTTACCCCCATCCCTATGTATAGGCCATCAAGTTTTACCATAGGGTACTCCTCACCATCTACAACTACAGTCCCTCTGCCTCCTATGTTTACAACACCCATCTCCCTTCTTTCGAGGAAATAGTCTACACCCAGCTCTTCTCCCGAGGGAAGGGAAATATCTTTATTTATTGGATATATACCCCCTACAATCATCCTATCCTGATGGGAATAGGTGAGGGTAATATCATTTTCTCTAAATATGTTTTTGATTAGAAATTCTTCCCTTATTTTATCTGTAGTGTAGGTTTTAAAATCTTCTGGATTTGTAAGATATCTAACATCCATTCTTGATTCCTCCTTTTTATTTTTTATCTTTTTTATAACCCAATTTTTCAGATATATCCTCTGCACACTTTACAACATATATGGCATACCGGGATATCCATGTATCTGTTATTCTGGATGATGGACCTGATATACTTACAGCACCTATAGGATATCCCTCATGGTTAAAGATAGGGGCACCAATACACCTTATACCCAATTCATTTTCTTCATTGTCAATGGCATAACCCCTTTCCCTTACCTTATTAAGCTCTTTCTTTATTTTTTCAGGATCGGTAATAGTGTTTACTGTCTTTTTCTCAAATGTCTCAGTTTCAAAATAGGAAGAGAGCTCCTCTTCCGGGAGAAATGCAAGTATAGCCTTACCAAAACTGGTAGAATAAAGTGGCATAGACATACCTATACGGGATAACATGGGTAAACTATGTGCACTCTCCAGTTTCTCTATATATACACCCTTTATCCCCTCTTTCAGTATAAGGTGTACCGTCTGATTTGTTTTTTCCAAAAGCTCTATAAGGTGAGGATGTGCTATGTCCCTTAACTTTATTTTTTTCAATATGATACTCCCATATTCTACAAGTTTAAAGCCTGGCATGTATGTCTTATCAGAATTTTTGACTAAAAATCCAAACTCCTGTAAAGTACTTAAGTATTTAAATGCATTGGATACACTCATCCCAAATTTTTTTGCTATCTCTGTAGCAGATAGGGCCTTTGGACTATTTACTATATAATCAAGGATAAGAAGTAACTTTCTTATTGTTTCCATTTTTTACCCTCAAACATGATCTGTGTCTCAAGCTTTTCCACACCCTCTATGTAAAATATAGTGATCTTTACATCCCGTGGGATCCAATACCCCTCTCCTATAAATAGTGATACAGGGGAGTTACTTTTTATATTTAGTACAAAGTGTGGAAAATCGATACTAATCTCATTATTTAATACCCCTTTATAATACCATGATACCTCATCTTTCCCATCTATCTCCGGGATTATAGAGCTATCAGGGGATGGTATCTTATCCAGATTGTAAGGTGCCTCCATGGTATGAAATACTATCCCTATCCTTTTGCCTTTGGCATCTATTTTATCCTTTATCTTTAAGGTTTTTTCTATATCTATATATCTTTCGAAAAAGCCCTCGGTAAAGGGGTAGTAAAATCCATACCCATCTTTTACCCTTTTTATATCTATAGGTTGATATATGCCTATCCCCTTTCCTTCAATCATAAATGTATTGTGAGATATAGCCTCTCTAAAATAGGTATTTGTATTTTTTATGCCATACCCTATATTTGAAAGATCCACTGTTACGGGATAAGAACCGTAATAGATCTCATAATTTCCTATATCTTTATGTGCATGATTTGTTGCAAAATGCCCTGCTTTGAGATATATGCTCCATAACCCTTTTTTTATGAATATACTCTCACCTGGTGTAAACACTGTCCTCTCTTTTTCTAAATCAATATCACATGTATAATCTGTTACGCTCTTTAATATAAATCTTTCATATAGATATCCCTTTGTTGCTCTTATCTCATATACAGGGATATCCTTTGCATCTTTGAATTTTCCATTATATATACATCTTAATATATTATCTAAATTATGTTGGTGGGGGAAGAGTTCATGTCCATATTCATAGGTCTCTACATAGGTAGATGGTCCAATGTATGGCCATCCATCCCCGGGGTTTGGAAACCTTCCATCTGGAAAGACCATATGAATAGGTGCCATAAGACCTTTAAGTAGTGCCTCTTCTATCTCTTTTATACTATCTTTTTCTACATTTTTATGAAGGCAATAAAATACGGAAAGGGCCTTGAGTGCAAAAAAGTGATAGTGAAAGGAGCCCTCATACCATATCCCTTCTCCTGTAAGGGACCTTTTTAGCACATTCAGGATACCTCTTTCTCCATATAGAGAATAATCTAATATATCCTTTTTCTCAAATACTATCCCTATCATCCCAAGATAGGATAAAAGCCATAGATCTATATTGATCCTACTTACCACCTGTCCCTTTAGAAGCTCGTAAGAGGGATAAAATAGTTTTTCAAAAAGTTCTTCTTTATAATGATCATCTATAGGTAAAAAGGCTATTGCCTCTAAAAATCTTGAAAGTATAAGTGCCTCATTTAAGGGTTGTACCCCAAGATGGGCCTTCCACTCAGGTTTTCTTGAATATATGGGGAATTTTTCATAATTATCCTTGTAAAAATCAAATACTCTATATATAGAAGATAGATACTCTTCTTTTTTTTCCAAATGATATAAAAAGGCGACAAAGGGAAGTGTCCTTGCTATATGCTCTCTATAATTTATCTTCCACGCCTTTTTCAATTTATCATCTCTATATACCCTCCCACAGTGAGGGCATTTAAACTCACCATCATTTTTTCTATCAAATATAAGCTGAGAAAAACACTCTTTACAGAAATAGCTATGAATCCAACCCCCCTCAGAGAGGTCATCATGGAAGTCTTCAAGGAGAGAAAGGGCATCCCCTTTCATCTCCTCAAAGATCCTTCTTACCTTTTCGTTATTTATCTTTTCCTTTAAATTGCTAAGGCCACCTGGTTTTATCACCTTGATAACCATCCACCATCTACAGGAACTATTGTTCCTGTCATATAGTCAGATGCACTACTTGCGAGAAATACCGCTATTCCCTTTAGGTCATCTGGGCTGCCCCATCTGCCTACAGGGATTCTGGCAAGGATCTCCTTGTTTCTTACAGGATCCTTCTGAAGGGGTAGGGTATTGTCTGTGGCCATATATCCTGGTGCTATAGCATTTACATTTATACCATATTTTGCC
>JALVIU010000241.1 GCA_027028665.1 Candidatus Atribacteria bacterium
GAAAATGGTATAAATGTTGTATGTGATAAGCCTCTTTGTTTTACAATGGAAGAGGCAGAAGATCTTATAAGGATTACAAAAGAAAAAGATCTGGAGTTTATGGTTACATATACATATACAGGATACCCTATGGTTAGAGAAGCAAGAAAGCTCATAGCCTCTGGTGCTATAGGAGCTATAAGGATGGTTATAGCTGAATATCCTCAAGATTGGTTAGCTGATAGAGTAGAATTAGAGGGTAATACGCAGGCTGTATGGAGGACAGATCCTAAGTATACAGGTATTTCTTGTTCTGTAGGAGATATAGGGACACATGTAGAAAATCTTGTACATTTTATTACAGGATTGGAGATTGAGAAACTGTCAGCACAACTTGAGACATTTTTAAAAGGGAGACCTCTTGATGATAATGCCTATATATTACTTAAATACAAGACAGGTGCCAGCGGAAATTATTGGATATCTCAAGTGGCAATAGGAAATATAAACGGCCTAAAAGTAAGGGTTTTTGGTGATAAAGGTAGTATAGAGTGGGAACAAGAAAGACCAGAGATCCTTAAGGTTTCAAAAAAAGGAGGTCCAACTAAGTGTTATATAAAGGGAGGAGAATATCTACCCGGTGCAGGACAGAGTGCTACTCGCTTACCTGCTGGGCACCCCGAAGGATATTTTGAGGCATTTGCTAATCTTTATAAGTTTTATGCAAATAAGTTAGTGGCAAAGAAGTTTCATATAGCATCTGATCCTGATGAGGTATTCCCTACCGTTGTTGATGGTGCAAGAGGAGTAAAATTTATTCATGATTGTGTAAAGAGTAGCAAGAATAATTCGATATGGATAGATGCTACATTTAAGCTTTAGAATATGATTTATGAGATTTTAAAAGAGATTAGGTAATTTTACTTTATAGAGGAATAAAGAGAAATTCCAAAAAATTATTACATAGCTTTATGTTTTAAGTCTTATGTAGTTGGCGGTATTACCGCCAACTACAATATAACTACAGTACATCCTCCAATATATCCTTTAATTCTTTTACCATAGCTGTATCCATGATTTCATCTGGCTTCCCTATATATCTTTCAAGATCTCTATAAAAGTCTAATTTTCCCAGATATCTTACACCAGATGAGATGATTTTTTCTTCAAATCCATATGTAGAACTATTTACCATATTAAGTAGAGCCCCGATTATGGGAATATTTTGTTCCTTTAAAAGGCGTACAACTTTTATAAATGTTTGCCAGGAGAGGGAAGAAGGTGTTGTAACGAGTAAAAATTCTATCTTTCTTGTAAGCACTAATAATTCTAAAAGTACATCACCTATACCTGGAGGAAGATCAAGTATGAGATAGTCCAGATTCCCCCATCTTGTGATGGCGAATAGCTCTAGTATAGCATTTGTGATGTCTTCCCCTCTAAGGGGTGTGGGATTATCCTGGGTATAAGACACTATGGATAGATACGATAATCCATCTATATTAAGAGGTATTATCCCCTTTTCCTCTTTTGGAAAAGGTAGTTTTTCTTGTCCGAGAATTATATGGGTTGAAGGGCTTGTAAAGTCCATATCTAAAAGTCCCACATTTTTTCCATCATCTTTTAATATAAGTGCTGTAAGAGTAGATATTATGCTTTTACCTATTCCTCCTTTGCCCCCTGATACCGCCACTATCCTTTTTATCGATTCGAGTCTTTCTTTTATAATATTCTTTCTTGGATCTATCATGACTTATCTCCTGTTATAGAATCTATGTACAGACCTCTTCCTTTTATTATTTCAAAGTCTGTGCTTCCACAAGAGGGGCATTTTGTATATGTATGTGCTACCTCTGGTAAGAAGTGTATAGCCTCTTTATCATCTTCCCCTAATATATTAAAGATCTCTTTTCCTGTCCAGACATGTCCACATATTCTGCATTTTAATACCACTTCTTCCTCTTCTATCTCTATCTCTGTATCTTTGACAAAATCGCCTTTTAACTTGAGGATTTCTGATAATGCATATCTAAAGATGTCTTCTTCTATCTGTTGGAGTTCCCCTACCCTTATTTTTATTTTTGTAAGCTTTGTAAGTTGCTTTTTTTTAGCAAAATCTATTGCAGTTTCTACTACTGCCTCTGCTAATGACCATTCATGCATCTTTTCACCTCTTTTTTTCTTTTATAGGATTGTAGGGTTTTACCTCATATATAGGGATTTTAAACCATATATCATTCTTTATGTTAAAGCTTCCTTTATATTTAAATGCCTCTATTATGGCATGTGCCCCCATAAGATGTGCAATTTCAGGAGAGAGAGTTGTCATATCTTCCCATGTAATCACTGCTGTATTGGATCTCTTCCATGGATGTGGCATAGGAAATCTTGTAAGTTTTTCGAGCTGGGCACCCCTTTTAGAGATGACAAAGAGTTCTATTGTACCCTCTCCTGGAAAGAGAGAAGATGTTACAAGAGGGTAATAGAAGTATCTTGTTTTAAACCTATATACCAGAGGTAGAATAGGATTTATTCCATCTCCAAGATCTATGATATCGAATACAAAATAGTTTATCCCCCTTTGCAGATAATATGTAACAATCTCCTCTTCTTTCTGCGTGAATCCTTCTTTGTCTATACCTTCTTCTTTAAACAATTTTCTTACCCAATCTGAAAAGCTAAAAAAGTCACTAACTTTTACCTGGATTATCTTATGTGGCCCTAATATTTGCTCTCCAATTACTTCTATACCTTCTTCTTCTGTTCCTCCTTTGTAGAATTTGAGGTATACAAGGCCGTATTTTTCTATAATATTTTTTAGGCTGGAAAATGGGTTAGTATCTGGTTGAGATATCTTTGCCTCAGATGGGAATGGGATAAATCTCACGATTTTTGTAGATTTGGAGGTATC
Source organism: Candidatus Atribacteria bacterium (assembly GCA_027028665.1). Lineage (GTDB taxonomy): Bacteria > Atribacterota > JALVIU01 > JALVIU01 > JALVIU01 > JALVIU01. Next base: position 2,891 of record JALVIU010000241.1, read on the forward strand.
AAAATCTGTAGAAAGAATAAGTATCTCTTCAAAACCATCATGTGCAATGATTGCCCTTTGCGCAGGTTCGGTTAGATCTATGTTCTCATCAGGTACTATTGCCCCCATGTCAGAGAATGCATATGTAGAAAATAAGGCCAGTAGTAATATCATAAAAAATATAGCTTTCATCTCTTTCCCTCCTATCTTTTGAACTTTTTACCATCTATTTCTCCTGCTTTTTCGAGTGTTAACTTAGAAACCACAGGACCTATAAGTTCATGAATTACAGTTGCTCCCAATATAGTACTTACCAAAATCTGTGCGATACTCGAAAAAGCAGGATTTTGCTCCATCAAAAGGGCAAGGCCTACCACTATACCTCCTTGGGGAATAAGCCCTCCTGCTACATATTTTTTTACCTTTCTTGAACTTTTTGATATATGTGCACCATACATTGCACCTATAATTTTTCCTATTGCCCTAAATAGTACAAAGAATAAGATAAGCAAGTAATATTTTCCAAGCACAGAGAATTCAAGGTGCATACCACTTAGGGTGAAAAATACGACAAATATGAGCTCTTCAGTATAGCGTTCAAGTATTTTGAATATCTTATTACTTAATGGATTAAAATTGGTTACCAGAACACCCATAGTCATAGTAGCCAAAAGCTCATCCAGCTTAAGTATATGGGCTGTACCAAAACAGAGACTTAAGA
>JALVIU010000242.1:0-158 GCA_027028665.1 Candidatus Atribacteria bacterium
CTACATACTCTACATCTATCGAGGTATACGATTCATTGGGTAATGCGCATAACCTGAGGATGACATTCACTCGTGACCCAGGTAGTGGTGATAATACCTGGAAATGGGAGGCCTCACTTCCTGATGAACCAAGTATAACTCTACACGGAAATACAGGT
>JALVIU010000242.1:168-3588 GCA_027028665.1 Candidatus Atribacteria bacterium
CTTATTTCAAATTGGACGTTTGATGGTGGTGCAACATATATAAGTTTTACTGCACCAGGTGCAGAAGAGAATAGGATTACCCCTGTGGTAGATGGGGAAGGTAGCCCGATAAATGGGATAACGCAATTTGCCTCTCCATTTACTACAAAAGGATACTATCAAGATGGCTATCCTATGGGGGTAATGCAGAGTTTTAGTATATCTTCTTCTGGTGATATAATCGGGCTTTACTCTAATGGAAGGGTACAACCTATAGCAAAGATTGCACTTGCTTTGTTTAATAATCCAGAGGGTTTACTAAAAATTGGAAATTCTATGTTTTCGGAATCTTCAAACTCCGGAAGAGCACTTATTACAGCACCTGGAAAGGGTGGGGCAGGTGAACTTACCCCATCTTCATTGGAAATGTCTAATGTAGATCTTGCAACACAACTTACTGAGATGATTATTGCACAGCGTGGATTTTCTGCAAACTCAAGGATAATTACTACGACAGATGAGATGTTACAGGAACTTTTAGGCTTGAAAAGGTAGAATAATGTGATATAATTAAATTAAGGGGGCGGTATCGCCCCCTTAAATGGAGGGATAGATATGATTACAGCTATGCTAAATGGGGTTTCTGGTGTTACCTCTTTTAGTCTTTGGCTTGATGTAGTAAGTGATAATCTTGCAAATATAAATACAACTGGATATAAAGAGTCGCGGGTTACGTTCCGTGATATACATAATAGAACCCTTCTTTTGGGAAGTGCCCCTCGTGGCCAGTTAGGGGGCGTAAACCCTGAACAAATGGGTTTTGGTACAGCAGTTGCAACTATTGGACGTACCTTTACTCAAGGTGATCTTATGTTTAGCGGAGAAAATACCGATCTTGCTATAGAGGGCGATGGATTTTTTATACTCACAGATAATACAGGAAAAGTAGGAGATCCAGATCATATGTTTTATACCCGTGCAGGAGCATTTGATGTAGATGCAGATGGAAATCTGGTAGATACAAATACAGGTTATCTGGTGCTTGGATATGTGGCAGATGCGAATAGCGGGGAGATTGATACAGGTACATTAAGACCAATAAATTTAAATAATTTTAATAAATTATCTCCAGAGGCTACAACACAGGTGGAACTTTCTGGAAATCTGGCAGCAGATTCTAATACAGGGGATAAAGTTACAGTAGGTTTTTTATACTATGATTCTCAAGGTATTGCAAAAAATATAGAATTGGAATTTGAGAAGACCTCTGATAATACATGGACGTGGACATCTCAGGATGAGGATGGAAACAGTGTAGGCACAGGTACAATAGCCTTTGGTGCAGATGGTACACCTACCAGTGGAACAGAAGCTACACTTACATTAGCAGATGGTGGAAGTATAGCACTGGATTTTACAAATATTTCTCAATTTGGAGGACCTTCATACCTTGGTGTATCGAATATGAATGGTCATAGCATGGGCAATATCAGTGATATAAGTATAGATAGAGATGGCATAATAAGAGTACAGTACCAGGGTGGTGGTGAAAGGGTAGCAGGACAAATAGCTCTTTCTAATTTTGTAAATCCGGCAGGACTTGTGGCAGTAGGGGATACCATGTTTAGGGAGGGCCCTAATTCAGGAAAGGCAGTAATAGGGATTCCTAATTCTGATGCAAGAGGAAGCGTGCTTTCTGGTACTTTAGAGATGTCAAATGTGAATCCTGCAAATGAGATGGTAAATCTTATACTTGCCCAAAGGGGTTATCAGATAAATTCCAGGGTTATTACTACAGCAGATAGTGTAGTAGAGGAGGCTATAAATCTACCACGGAGGTAGTAGGTGATAAAGCTTACCCGTCTTGATGATACAGAAATAGTGCTTAATGCAAATCTCATTGAGTATATAGAGGCAACACCTGATACAGTTATTACAATGACTACAGGAAGAAAATATATTGTAAAAGAGAGTGTGGATGAAGTTATAAAAAAGGCAGAAGAATTTTTTTCTCGTTCTTTTCCTATATATGTAAAAAAACCGGGTGAGGAAATAAAGGAGTAGAAAGACCTTATGGATATTAGCACCCTTGCAGGTATTGTTGTAGGATTTGGCCTTGTATTTATGGCTATATTTAGTAAATCTGGCTGGCAGACTTTTATAGATGTAGGATCTATTCTTATTACAGTAGGAGGTACTATAGGTGCAGCCCTTATAAACTATTCTATTCCTCACCTTACAGGTCTTGGTAAGATTTTTAGTCAAACACTCAAAAAGAATGAAGCAGAGATTGTAGATATAATTACTATGATGGTGAGTTTTGCTGAAAAGGCACGTCGTGAAGGACTTTTAGCGTTAGAGTATGATGTAGAGCAGATAGAAGATAGATTTATAAAAAGTGGGATGCAACTTGTAATAGATGGTACAGACCCAGAATTAGTAAAGGATATTATGGAAACAGAGCTCTCTTATCTCAAGGAGAGACATAAAGCCAATCATGCATTTGTGAAAGGATTAGGTGCATATGCACCTGCTTTTGGTATGATTGGTACACTTATAGGATTGATTCAGATGCTTGTAAACTTGAACGATCCATCAAAAATTGGTGCAGGTATGGCAGTAGCATTGGTCACTACATTTTATGGTGCAATTATGGCAAATCTTATATTTTTACCCCTTGCAGGGAAGCTTGAAATAAAGAGTGCTGAAGAGATCCTTATGAAAGAAATTGTAATAGAAGGTGTATTGTCCATTCAAGCAGGAGATAATCCGCGAATAGTCCAGGAAAAGCTTAAAGCTTACTTACCGCCGTCCCTTAGAGGTGCATTTGAGGAACAGGGAGGTGAATAAGCCTGGCTAAGAAGAAGGAAGAGAGTGGAGGAGAAGAAGGTTGTCCAGGATGGATTACTACATATGGTGACCTTATGTCTCTTCTTCTTACTTTTTTTATTCTACTATTTGCATATTCAAGTATAGATGTAGGGAAATTCGAACAAGCTATAATTTCTTTGCGTATTGCATTCGGGGTTTCTGTAATGGAGGGTGCATCAGGTGTAATGGAGCTTCAAAAGTCATTTGGAACAGGGAATCCCCCTGGTGGAAATATAGAATGGGCACGTTATGAGGAGATTGCACAGTCCCTTGAAAAGTTTTTTGAAAAGATGAAGCTCAAAGAAAATGCAAAGCTGGAGATAAATGAAAGAGGTCTTGTTATCCGCCTCACAGGAAGAGCCCTTTTTGATTTCGGGAAGGCAAATATAAGAAAGGACGCTATACCTATATTAAATGAGGTGATCAAGGCTCTAAAGAAGGTACCCAATCAGATTGCAGTGGAGGGTCATACAGATAATATACCTATTCATACAAAAGAATTTCCTTCAAATTGGGAGTTATCTGTGGCTCGTGCAACCAGGGTGGTAAGGTATTTTATAGAGGTAGGAA
>JALVIU010000243.1 GCA_027028665.1 Candidatus Atribacteria bacterium
GAGAATAAGTAAAAAAGAAGGGGGTGGTAACTTAGAAAAAGTTAAAATTTTAATGTCTTTGATTTTCAATATTTTCAAATTACAAAAAAGGGAGGTTTTTTAAATGTTAAAAAAAGTTTCTTTATTTTTACTCGTTGTTTCCTTTTTGCTTATTGTTTTTGGTGGAGCTGCCTTTTCCAAGGCAATAGTGTGGAAGTCATCAGGACATGGCCCTGCATCAGATCCATCCCAGATCTTTCATGATAAGGTATGTGAGGCTATTACAAAGGCAAGCGGTGGCCGTCTTGTAATAAAGCACTTTGTTGGTGGTTCAATTGTACCTGCTACAAAGGAACTCGATGCAGTAGATCAGGGGGTACTTCAGATGGCATATACCTGCCCTATGTACAACCTTGATAAGTGGAAGGCAGCAAGTCTCATAAGCTCAAGACCTGGTGGACTTCCTGGAGAAGCACTCAGGACCTGGTTTGATTATGCAGGTGGTGCAGATCTCATGAACAAAATGATGAAGGGATACAATATTATGACATTCCCTGGTGCACTTGCTCCATTACCACCTGAGGTATTTTTACACTCCAAGAAACCTATAAAGACCGTGGCAGACCTTAAAGGGCTAAAGATGCGTGCAGCAGGTGATGGTGGTGAAATACTTAAGAGAATGGGTGCAAATGTTGTATTCTTACCAGGTGGAGAGCTTTTCGAAGCTATGCAGAGGGGAACAATAGATGCATTCGAGTATTCTACACTTGCTACAAACTGGAAGATGCACTTTAATGAAATTGCAAAATATGTAATTCTCTCTCCTGTACGTGCACCAAGTGATCCTCAGGTATTCTTTGTAAATAAAAAGGCATGGGAAAAGCTCCCTGATGATTTGAAACAGCTTGTTCAAGATGTTATAGGTAAATGGACACAGGCACAACACGAATACCTGGTATATGAATCTATTAAAGCCTTAAAAGAATTTAAAGACTATGGTTGTGAAGTATATAAGCTTCCAAAAGAGGTAGAAGATGCAATCTCTGCAGAGGCTGAAAAATTCTATGCAGAAAAGGCAAAGAAAGAATCTCCAATTTATAAAGAAATCTTAGATTCTATGAATAACTTCTGGAAGGCATATTCTAATATGTAAAGTAGTTTGATGTATATAGGATAAGATGAAAAACTTTAATAACAAGGAGTTTTAAATCATGGCAACTCTAAAGAAAGTGGTAAAAGCTATTGATTTTATAAGTGAACAATCTGGATCCTGGGCAAAATGGTTTGCATGGCTCCTTGTCCTGGTAGGCGCATATGATACTATAATGAGGCATTTTTTCAATGCGCCTACCATATGGGCATATGATACTCTATGTATGGCAGGAGGAGCACTATATGTGCTTGGATGGTCATACGATTATCTATATGATGCCCATACAAGGGTTGATGTATTTTACACCAGACTTTCTCCAAGAGGTAAGGCTATTCTGAATACAATAGCATCAATATTTCTCTTTTTTCCTATGATGGTGGCCCTTTTAATTACTTCTGTTTCCTGGGCTATCAGGGCATGGAGGATACATGAGACTATGACTTCTACCTTTTGGTATCCTCCTGCTGCACCATATAGAACAGTTTTTGCATTAGGGATCCTTTTATTACTCCTTCAGGGTATATCGAACTTTATTAAAGATTTATATTTCATTTTAAGGGGTGAAAAACTTGATTGAAATGAGCGCACAACTATCTACTGCTTTAATGTTTGGAGGTCTTTTAGGATTAATCCTAACAGGATTCCCCATAGCATTTGTAATAGGGAGTATAGGTTTTATTTTTGGATATCTCTTGTTTGGACCAGAAGTGACATTCCATATAATGTACAGTAGACTTTATGCAATGACACTTAACTATCCTTACCTTGCTGTACCACTCTTTACATTTATGGGTGTAATTCTTCAGTATTCTGGTATTACCGAAGACCTGTATAAAGTCTTGTATGAGGCATTGGGAGGATTAAGAGGGGGTCTGGCTATAGTTACTATAATATTTGGGACAATACTTGCCGCATGTTTAGGAGTTATAACAGCTTCTGTTACAATCCTTTCACTTATTGCCCTTGGTCCAATGGTAAAAAGGGGCTATGATAAATCCCTTGCATCTGGCACAGTAGTTGCAAGTGGAACCCTTGGTATACTTATTCCTCCGAGTATTATGCTTGTAGTATATGGGCCTCAAGCAGGGCTTTCCATCGGTAAAATGTTTATGGCAGCATTTATCCCAGGGCTTATTCTTTCAGGCTCTTACATCACTTATGTTGTAGTAAGAACCTGGTTAAATCCAAAACTTGGACCTGCCATTCCCCCTGAAGAGAGACCCAAAATCTCCTCATGGGAAATGAGTATGCGTCTTATAAAAGCTACACTCCCTACTGCAATACTTATCCTTGCAGTATTGGGTACGATATTTTTAGGGATTGCACCTCCTACTGAGGCAGCAGCTATGGGCAGTCTTGCTGCTGTGCTTCTTGCCATAGCTTATAAGAAATTTAGCTGGGACCTTGTAAAACAGGCAGGGATACAAACACTAAGGGTAAGTGCCTTTGTGGTACTTATTGCAGGTGCATGCTATGCCTTTGTAGGGGTGTTTATGAGTGCAGGTGGTGGAGATGTAGTATCTCAACTTATCATGTCAGTTCCTGGTGGAAGGTGGGCAGCATTTGGGATAATAATGCTTATAGTATTTTTACTTGGTATGTTTATTGAGTGGATCGGTATCGTATTTATTATAGTACCTATATTTACACCAATTATTACAGCACTGGGATTTGATCCACTATGGGCAGGAATGATGATCTGTATAAACCTTCAGATGGCATTTCAGACACCGCCGATGGCCATGTCCATATTTGTTTTGAGAGGTACAGCTCCACCAGAACTTGGTATAACCATGAGTGACATAATAAAGGGTGTAGTACCTTTTGTAACAATAATAATACTTGCATTGATCCTATTTACCATATTTCCACAGCTTATACTCTGGCTTCCAAATCATATGATAGGATAAAGGGCCCTTTTGTGGGCCCTTTTTGAAATTTTAGCGTCTGCCTATTTTTCGCATGTAGAATTTCTTGCCTTCAAACTCGAGCTCTATAAGGAGCCCCTCTTTTAGAAGTTCCCTTATAAAATTCCAGTCTTTGCCAGATTTTCTTAAAAATTCCTCCACACCCTCTTTTCTCATAGGATGTACAGATGTAATGCTTAAGATGTCCTCTTTTGCATCATCTGTATATGCAAATTCACTTCCTTCATATCCTATGAGGTATTCAGTCTGTATGTGTCTTGAGGTAAAGATCTGGTATGCCCTGTTTATTTTATCCTCAGAGGGTGGATGTACCCAGCTTTCTGCAGGAGGCCTTGTAGGTATTGATATATAGGCCCTACCTGGATTTAGCCCACTTATGATATCCCCGATCTTTTCTAACTCATATGGATCATCATTTACACCCTCTACCATCATAGTCTCTATGGTAAAGGTCCCTTTAAACCGTTTTCTTAATTCCTCTATCCCTTTCAGGATCTCAGAGAGGACCAACTTTTTGTGAGG
>JALVIU010000244.1 GCA_027028665.1 Candidatus Atribacteria bacterium
TGGGGTGTCTTATTGATGGTGCATCTCTCATTATTGTAACTACACCAATACTTCTCCCTACAATAACCGCATTGGGATTCAATCCTTTATGGTATGGTATTCTCCTTGTCTTAAATGTAGAAATAGCAGTGATTACACCTCCTGTAGGACTTAATTTGTACACTATGAAGGGTATAGTAGGGGATCAGATCTCCCTGGGAGAGATTATAAGAGGCACAGCTCCTTTTATAATTGTTGATGTGCTTGCACTTTTACTATTTATGTTTTGGCCAGAACTGGCTCTATGGTTGCCAGGGAAAATGATGTAAAAAGGAGGTGAGTTTAAAGACCGAATCATTATTATTTAGAGAACTATTATTTTGAAAATTCAAAAGGGAGGTTGAGATTTATGAAAAGATTTGTAAGTCTTTTGGTTATCACTCTTATTTTAGTATCACTACTTTCTTTTTCTGCATTTGCAGGCGTGCTAAAACTCACAATAGCAAGCCATGTGCCCCCAAAATACACAGATATTTTCCCTCTTACCCAGGTATTTGTAGATGATGTAAATACACTTGGTAAAGGCAAGGTTAAGCTTAATTATTATCATTCTGGTACACTACTTGGTGCAAAACAGCTTATTCCAGGGCTCCTGTCTGGTACAGCAGACATAATATTCCTTACCACATCACACTGTACAGGAAGTTGGCCTATTATTGGTGGTGAATCCCTTCCATTTTTATACAAAGATGCATATGACCTTGAGAGACGTTTTAAGATAGGCTCTCCACTTTTCAATTTTACAAATAAGATACTTAAGGAAAAACACGGTATAATGATGCTTGCAAATGCTGTATTACCACTTGAATGTATCTGGACAAATAAACCTATAAGAAAGCCAGAAGATTTAAAAGGATTAATAATAAGGGCAGGGGGAAAGACAGAGGCAGAAGCTATAAAGTTGTTAGGAGGATCTCCTGTTACAATGGCATCTGCAGAGCTATATGAGGCACTTCATAGACACACCATAGATGGAGTTGTCGCATATCCTGGTACTATAAATGGTAGGTCTTTGTATGAAGTATTAAAGTATTGTACAAAGATTCCTATTGGTGCATATGGCTATGCACTATGGATAAAGAAGGATAAATGGGATTCTTTCCCAGATGATGTGAAAAAGATCATATCTATGGCAGCAGTAAAGTATGATTACTTTTTCTTGCAAAATGCAAAGAAGGTAGAAAGAGAAGAGTTCTGGCCCAAGTTCAAAAAAGCAGGACTTCAAAAGATCGTTCCATCCCCTGAGGATATGGCTGCATTCAGAGAAGCTGTAAAGCCTGTATGGGATGAATGGGTAAAACAGGTAGGAGAAGATGTAGGAAAGAAGTTTATAGAACTTTCCACTGTTAATGAATAGTAAAGAAGGGGCGAAAGCCCCTTTTTTACTATTCATATTTTAAAAGGAGTTGATTGTTAAAATATAATGAGATGAATAATTTTACTGTAAAAAAAGGTTTCGAAAGTAGTGATAGCGTTTTTATTTTGTTGATAATCACAGGATATCCTGTTTTTCTTATGAGGATATAGTAGACACTTATAAGGACAGTACCTTCAAAGTTACACGGAAGGTGAAATTATCCTTTAGTTTCACCTAATATAATATTAACCTAATATAATATTATGAATATAAAGACAGGTTGTTCGATGTATTTTTACTTAGTAAGAAGGTTAATAATAAATTTGACCTCAAAAAATGAGCTTGGAAAGTGGTATTATAATTTTTTAAAATTTGATTAGTTTAAAAATCTCCCAAAAAATATACAGGAACTTTCTGTTTTTATGGATACTATGTAGTATATAATAAATCTCTAAGTATTGGGATAAGATAGAAATTCATAGAACACCTTGAATGGTCAAAGCTACTCGTTGCATCCAAGTTGGCTGGCAAAAAGTTTACGAGGGAGGTTGACCCTGAGAAGTGTGTATATGGGAGATGGTGCTATATGGGTTTAAAAAGACAGATAAGTTTAGATCATTTTCTCAGGATGTAAAAGATAAGTTCAATGAAATAGAGATCTGTCATGCTACACTACATCAATCTGCTTTGCTTATAAATAAGTTATTGTAGACAGGGGATAAAGAGAGTGCATATGAATTATTTAAGGTAAGAACTGATTCCGTTTTAGATAAATTTAGGATTTATATTATAAATAAGATGTAAGATCTGAAAAAACAAAATAAAAAGCACCAGCGCTCTATATAGGTAAACTCAATAAATATGTAAATGAGGTAGAGATAGGCCTTTCAAGATATAGTAGCTACCTCAATGCTGCAGAGAAAAAAGAGGGGCTAATTGTAAAATTCAGATGTTAGATGTAAGAAAGACAATATACTACTTGATTTTATCATGTATATACTCTCTATGCCTACATTTATAAGTATTTCATAGATATGGTGATAAAGATTGTATGAGAACTTTCAGGAGGAGACGGAGATCTGACAAGAAAATAAGGAGATATATTAATCTTATAGAGGAAAAGGTAAAAAATATAGGAGAGATCTCTGCAAATATGTGATGAAATAAAGAATGTGACTATAGAAAATACAGAAGAGGCAGCAAAGTACCAGGAAATAAGCAGGCAGCTTAAAGGAGGTTTAGAAGTTGGAGACTGTAGTGAAGAAGTTTAAAATTAATATAAATAAGGAAGAAGAGAATGGATAACAAAACAAAAAGATTGAGAAAGACCTTTGAGACGCCAGGGCTTATTATTGCCCCTGGTGCACATGATGCCCTTACGGCAAAGCTTATAGAGCATGTGGGATTTGAAGTAGCCTTCCATACAGGTTATGGAACAGCTGCTTCTCTCCTTGGTGCCCCAGATGTAGGACTTGTAAGTTTTTATGAGATGGTAGAGAGGGTAAGATATATTGCCCATGCTGTGGACATACCTATTTTTGCAGATGGAGATACAGGTTATGGGGGTATTGTAAATGTCCAGAGAACTGTAAAGGAATATATATGGGCAGGTGCATCTGGTATGTTTATAGAGGATCAGGTATGGCCAAAGAGGTGTGGCCATCTTGAAGGAAAGGAGCTTATACCCCAGGATGAGATGGTAGGGAAGATAAGAGCTGCATATGATGCAAAGATGGAAGTAGATCCAGATTTTATTCTGGGCGCAAGGACAGATGCCATATCAGTATATGGATTTGAAGAAGCCATTAAACGTGCAAACATATATGCCCAGGCAGGTGCAGATTTTATCTTTTTGGATGCGCCTGAAACAGAAAAACAGGTGAGAGATATCCCAAAACTTATAGAAAAACCTGTTATGTTAAACCTTATAGAGGGAGGAAGAACTCCTCTTTTTACTTTTAAAGAAGTGGAAGATATGGGTTATAAGATACTTGCTATACCCCTTACTGCTCTTTATTCTGCTACAAGGGCTATGCTTTCTGCACTTTCTAAACTAAAAGAAAGAGGCGGTCTTTCTTTAAATGATGAGAATATGGTAACCTTTAAAGAATTTGCAGACATTGTAGGTCTTCCTGAGATTTTAAAGAGGGAAAAAAGATACAAATAGCTATTTCTTTTTTAT
>JALVIU010000245.1 GCA_027028665.1 Candidatus Atribacteria bacterium
CCATGTGCCCAAATGAGGTTATATCCATCATTTATATACTCTTCTAATACCCTCTGTGCATCTGGTACAGCTACTTTTTGAGAGTAGGCAGGTTTTATCCCAAATTTTTTTCCTACTTCTTCCATGGCTATATATCCTATGGTATTGTAATCTGCATCCTGAATAGATCCTGGAAAGATTACTGCCATCTTCATCTCAGCAAGACCCATTGTAGATACAAGGAAAGCCCCCAGAATTAAACCAAGAACCAAAAAAATTCCGTACTTTTTCATGTTGTTACCTCCTTATTTGAGTATTCAATTATAATCATATCACATGACTTATCAGAAATCAAGGATTTATGGTAAAAGTCTTCAATATTAAGGGCTTAGGCCTTGAAATGTGAATTTATCTAACGGCCTGGGTGTAGATATAAACAAATAAATTCTCTTTTTCTTTATTTTCTCAATGCTAAGGGGTATTTTTCTTTATGAGGGAAACCGAAGGCACAGCAAATTGACGGTTCTCTACAATAGCTGGCTAACCATTTTTATTCTTGATAAGCTCAAAAAAGCACTTTTACTATTTTGAATGCAGTATTTTTCCTTTATAAAATGGTAAAACAAATCTTTCTTTATCTTTTTGATATATTTTGTGACCATCCTTGGTTTTAATATATTGAAACCCAGATTCAAATAGTATTCTTTCTGCTTTTTCGATTATTACACTTACCTCCATATAAATTTGTAACTACTAACCAGGCTCACCTGCGCCTATAGAATATGGAGGTTGGCTTTTTCTCATCCTCCTAACACTTTCTCTACCCCTTAAAAAAGAAGAGAATTTGAGAAGGTGAACCCCCTCTTAAAGAAGGGAAGAATTTGGAGAGATGAGCTCCTTCTTTCTAAAAGGAGAAAATTTGAATATGGACGCCCTACTTGAAAGAAGGAGAACTTATGGGGAAGTGGGTTTTCTTTTGAGGAGGATAGAATCTGGAAGATGAGCTCTTTTCTTCTATTGTACTCCTCTCCTTATGATTTCAAATTAGCAATGGCTGCCCATATTTTTTTCTCTATTTATTATAGGAATGCATCTGACTTCTTAAAATCAAGGGTTTATGGCAAAACTCTCCGGGGCTTTAATTCTGGTAGAATTTTTTTGAAAAAGGGATTGACATGTGTAAGAGGTTGTGTTATACTTCTCAAAACCTCGGTAACGTTAATGGAAAAGAAAAATTATAAAAAAGGAGAATGCTTATGGGCATAAGAGGTATAGGTATAAATGCAGATTCTAAAAGGATAAATGGCAGGCTTCAGAGGTTTGAACATGAACTTAAAACTCTAACAGACCTTGGTTTTGACTATATAGAGATTGCCCCTCAATCTGTTGATGCTATACTTCATGGAAGACTTAACCCATATAAGATAGATGATATCTTAAAAATTACCAGCCTTTTTGATGTAAAATATACTGTACACGGGCCAGACCTTGTAAATCTAAAGGATGTAGAACATAGTGCTATGCAAAAAAATGTACTCCAGGCATCTGTGGATTTTGCGGAAAAACTTGGATCAGATATAGTAGTTTATCATTTAGGTGCATATATAGAAGGGATTGGTCTATATTATGAGCAAAGAAAAAGGGAAATTGATAGTCTGAAAGAGATAGGTGAGTATGCAAAAAACAAAGGCGTGAAAATTGCTATAGAGAACACAAAGCAATCTGCTCAGGAAGTAGTGGATACTATAGAAAGTATAGATATGGACAATGTGGGAATGACTCTTGATTTTGGCCATCTTTACCTCTGGTCAAAAAAGTATAATGAAAATTATCTAAAAGAGGTAGAAATAGCATTGGAACATGCTATACATATACATATACATGATAATTTTGGAGAAGATCCATCTGTATATAGATATCAGGATGAGCAGCCAGAAGTATATAGATTGAGCCTTGGATTGGGAGATCTGCACATGCCCATAGGCTGGGGAGATATACCCTATGATACCATTTTTGATATGATAAGGAAATCTGGCTTTTCAGGCGTGCTTGTGAATGAAATAAACTCCTGGGAAAGGTATTTTAATGCGGTAAAGAATTTGCCTGATGTAACAAGACTTGCATATAAAGGGGAATTTATATTTAAAGACAAAACCAGAAATGGATATTATTATAAGGGATTTTACTATAAGTAGGAAAATTTTTCTCTCTACTTGAAAAAAAGGATTATATTTGCTATAATTTTAATGTAAGTATCCAGTAAAGTTATTAGTTTATCTGTTAAATTACTTCTTTTATTCATTCCCGATGAGATGAAAGTTTTAGCTAAGTATATCAAGTATATTATCGATGTCGGTATCGATTAATTAATCTATTAATTTAAGATTTATTGGCCATTTATGTTATGGTCAATAAAAATAAAGAAGGAGGTGAATTATATGAAGTTCTGGAAGTGGTTTGCTTTGTTTAGTTTTGTATTACTTATTGCTTTTTCAGGTCTTGCTTTTTCTGAGGTGAAAACTATCACTATTAAGGCATGGACGGTAGGACCTGATGATCCATCCATTACCCGTAAGATCAACCTTGAAAAGGCAGGGGAGAGGCTTAATAAGTACCTGGAAACAGTGGGTGCAGATGTACGTGTAAAAGTAGAGGCCACATTTAACACCACAAGCTGGAGTGATTACAAGAGGAATAATCTCCTTGCACTCCAGAGTAAAGACCCAAATAAGATCGCAGATATTATTGTAACAGGACATGATGATATTGGTCCATATGCAACTGCAGGATACATTATACCTGTTGACAAATATATTAAAAAATATCCAGAGACTTATAAAGATTTCTTCCCATCCTTGTGGGATTCTGTAAAGTTTAAAGGACAGCTCTGGGGTGTCCCACAGGATACAGAATGCAGACTTGTATGGATTAGAAAAGACCTCCTTAGAAAGATGGGATGGTCTGATGATAAGATCAATGCACTCTATGGAAAAGTAGAAAGAGGGGAATTCACACTTTATGACCTAAGAGATCTGGCAAAAGAGATGGTGTCAAAGGGTGTAGTGGAGAAGGGAAATGCTATATGGCATCGTCCAACACCTGGATTTGACTGGTATCAGTTTATATTTGCATTTGGTGGAAGGATTTATGATTATAATACAGGAAAACTCGTTGTAAGTAAAGGTGCGGTGCTTAAGATGCTCAAATATCTACAGTCCCTTGTAAAAGAAGGACTTACACCAGAAGGTATGACACAGACTGCATGGAGAGATATCCATACAGCATGGACAAGTGGCAAGGTCGGTATCTTCTTAACAGGTGGTTCCTGGAACTGGAAAGAGTGGCAGGCTGCACCTTATAACCTCAAAGAGGAGGATATGTTTAAGAATATCGGCTGGTTCCCTATCCCATCTGGCATAAAGGGTGGAAAGCCAGTATCTGTATCCCATCCTGTAGTACATCTTATTACAAAGGCATCAAGACATCCTGATCTTGCAATGCTTATTGTAACTCTTGCATCCTCTGTAGATCTCAATGCAAATCATGCACTTGGCAGTGGTCACCTTGCTATAAGAGAATCTGAGC
>JALVIU010000246.1 GCA_027028665.1 Candidatus Atribacteria bacterium
TAGAATAAGAAAATTATTATAAAACAAGACCTTTGTGTAATTTTAGCTACAATAATTTAAACTTTTTTTACTTAAATATAAGAAAAATATAAAAGCACATTTAAACATATTAAAAAGCCTGTATTTATGACAATGGCGCCCAATTCATGTGGCCATAAAGAGGACCAGTAATAGGAAGGAAAACACCCAATCTATGATAGAGGGAAAACTTATTGTCTATACCCAGAAAAATTAAAAGGATTATTAATATAAATAAATATATTTAAATGTTTAGGCATTTTTCATCGTATTGTAATAAGACACACATATTTCCCCTTCCTGACCGGGAAGGGGATTAACTTTATCCACAACAGTTTCAAAGAAGTGAGCAAAAACTTCATTTATCCTTTTTGCACTGACTTTGTTATTTTCAAATATTCTAAGCTCATTTAAAGCACCCACTATAACTGCCACATCATCTATAGAATATGTAGTTTGGGACTTAAAAATCCTATATTATCATGTTGTTAAAGACCAGGTCTTGTGGTGGATAGTAAGAGCAATATTATAATACTGGATAAGGGCAGGGGATTTGAATTAGTTGATCAATTTGGAAACAATTTTAAACTATCTGACTATAAGGGGAAAAAGGTGCTTATATCTTCACATCCTTTGGCATGGACATCGGTATGTGCAGAACAGATGACACTATTAGATACATACCTACCACAGTTTGAGGAACTAAATACAATAGCAGTAGGGCTTAGTGTGGATAGTTCATTTACAAAAAAGGCATGGGGTGAGAACTTAGGCATAAAGAAACTAAGAATGCTTGCAGACTTCTGGCCTCATGGTGGTGTTTCAGAAATGCTTAAAATATTTAGAGAAAAGGATGGATTCTCAGAAAGGGCAAATATCCTAATAGATGAGGACAGAAAAGTTGTATTTGTAAAAATATATCCTATAGAAAAAGTTCCAGATTTTGAAGAGATTTTAAGTATAGTTAAATAAGAACAATTAAAAAAGCCCGGCAAAGATGCCGGGCTCAAATTATATTTATAAATCCTCTGGCATAGGGAAATTGTATTGTCTTGACATATTCTTAATGGCAATCTTTGCAATCACTCCACCTTCTGCCACTATGTTTCTAATAAGTGCATCTAATAGTTCATCAGGATCTCCAGAAAACTCTACAGCTCCTGTACTTAAAAGCTTTATACCTAACTTCCTGGCCACTTCCTCTGCTCTTTTTATACCCAGCAACCCTGCACTCCTTATAATAACATTTTCCAACACCTTTTTATCTACACTCATGATTCATCCTCCTACAACCAAGCGCCTACATCAAGATTTTTGGCGGCCAAAATATATTTTTCTATATCCTTATCAATTACAGAGCCATGTTGTGGGCATATCCTCTCAATAGGGACTTTTGATGCCTTTTCCAAGGCAGAGAGAAGTGGTTCTTTACATCCAATGTAGGGTTCTGTAAATGCCTTAAATGCCTCGATATAGTACTCATTTTCATCTGCATACAATGTCCAGTTAAAGGAAAAAGCAGCAAATATATCACTTGAAAAAAGGGTTTTAGTTTTTGTATCATATGTAACCATAGAACCTGCAAAATGCACATAAGGAGTGGTTATAAAAATAAATTTCCTACCACTTGAAAGTTCAAGTGTATCCCCATCATCTACTGCTATCACCTCACTTTTTGTACCATAGTAAGGTACAAAAAGTGAGGTCCTTATCTGCGCAATAATTTTTATATCGGGTGCTACAATTTCTTCAAAAAGTGGAAGAGATGCACATAGATCAGGATCCTGGTGATGTACTATCATGTATTTTATCTTTCTGGGATCTATTACTTCTTCCACTTTTCTCCTTACAGTATTATAATGTTCCTCCGCTCTGGATCCTGGGTCAATGAGTATGGCCTCATCCCCGTCTATTACCAGGTAAGGATTATTGGAAAAACCTGCCTTTGGATCACTAAAACCTACCCAATAGATATCCTCTGTGCCCCTTATAAGTACAGCATGATTTGGATCATAATTACTCATATTACGTCCTCCTTTATACATTAAAACCTTCTACCAAGGAATCAAGTTCGCGCGACCTCTGGGCAAGTTCTTCTGCAATCTTCTGGAGATTTGCAATTGTGGATACATTTTCCTCTGCTGCCTGAGCCACAAGCTCTACAGAGTTTCTCATCTCTTTTGCAGCTGCAGCCTGCTCCTCAGTAGCTGCAGAGATCTGGGCTACACGATCATTTACACTTCCTATCTCTTCTCCAATCTCTTTTACCTTTTGGACACCCTCCTGTACGAGTTTTGCAATATTATTTATATCTTTAACAGCCTCTACTGCAAGTTCTTTTGCCGTATTTCCTTCCTCTCCCTGTTTCTTCATATTTTCATATAGGGTATCAATTATAGATGTAATATCCTGTACACTTTCATTTATAAGGGAGAATGCATCTCCTGTTTTCTTTGTAAGCTCAAGACCTTTCTCTACTTCTTGCTTCCCTTCATCAGATGCAGTTACTGCATTTTGTACCTCTTGTTGTATACCCCTTATGAGATTTCCTATCTCACCTGCTGCCTGCTGTGAACGCTCTGCAAGCTTTCTTACTTCCTCTGCAACTACTGCAAATCCACGTCCATGTTCACCTGCACGTGCTGCCTCAATAGCTGCATTTAATGCAAGGAGGTTGGTCTGATCTGCTATATCAGAAATTACTTCTATGATCTTGCCTATCTCTTCTGAGGACTCTCCCAGTTTGTCCACAACAGACACAATCTCATCTACCTTTTGATTAATATTCTTCATACCAGCTATGGTATTTTCTACTGCCTCTCTACCCTCTGCAGAGTAGTTATTTGCACTCTCTGCAAGTTCTTTTGCTCTATCTGATGCCTCTATGGATTCCTTTATAGATTCATCCAGACGATCCATGGCATCCCCTACTTTCTGGGAATTTTCTGCAACTGCTACTGCCTTTTCTCCTATCTCCATATTCTCTTCCACTACCTTATCAGAGTTCCTTGCAAGCTCTTCTGAGGATGTTGCTATATCCTGTGCATTGTTTGCCACCTCTTCTATAGATGAAGTAATCTCCTGTACGGTAGCAGATGTCTCCTGGGCACTTGATGCAAGATTCTGTGTAAGGTCAGATACCTTTACTATAGAATCACTCATATTATTCGCGGTATCTTCAAGGTTAGAAGAGAGGTCTTTCATACTCTTTACCATATCCTGGAGTTTTTCTATGAATATGTTGATACCACGTGCTACCTCACCTATCTCATCATTTTTATCTATGTTAAGTCTTTGTGTAAGGTCTCCTTTTCCAGTAGAGAGTTCTTCTGCAAGGGATCTAACAGCTTTGCTTATAGATGTAAGTGAGGATGTAATATCTGTGGAAACTACCACAAGCAATATTATGATTATCGCAAGAATTACTATAAGCAAAATAAGATTTGCAATAAAACTCCTCTGTATTTCAGCTATCTCTTTATCTGCTACCTCTATAACATTTTTAACAAGGAAATCCTCTACCTTTTTAAGTAGAT
>JALVIU010000247.1 GCA_027028665.1 Candidatus Atribacteria bacterium
GCCACCTGCTCGATCTTTTGTGGTAGTCTCTTCACTTCCCGCCGGGGCAAAGGTAGCAATGGACGCAATAGCTGTAAGGGAGTAATATATGGAGCCTTATAAAAGAGTAAATGCTCAAACTATTTATTATAAAAAGAAAAAAATAAAGGGAAGAATAGTGGCTATCTTACATCTCTCTCTCAGAGATAGAGGACTTTCTTTAATAATTCCACAGTCAAGGGCCCTTAAGAAGGGAGAGATACATGAGATTATATTTACTAATGAAAAAAAGGCCCCAGGAGAAGTTGTACAGGATGTGAGTTATATAGGTTTTTTTGAGGTATTGGAGGGAGGCATAGCAATTGTTGGCGATACAATAAGGATTAATAATAAAGATATGGCAATACTTATAGGTTTCAATGAAACACATATGCCTAACCATCAAAATATTGTTTTCTTTACAGAGAATCCACATACGGGTAAAGAATACAATTTAGAGATAGACGACATTATAGAGATTTAGGAGGATAAAGTGGAGTTTCCAAGGAAGATAAACATAGCTTTTTTACCTACACAGATAGAAAGATTGGATCGATTTGTAAAATATATGGATCTCCCTGTAGATTTATATATAAAGAGAGATGATGAGACGGGATTGTATGCAACAGGTAATAAAATAAGGAAACTTGAGTATATATTGGGCTATGCATTGGAGCATGGGTATGATACCCTTGTTACCTGTGGTGGTATCCAGTCAAATCATGCGCGAACTACCTCTTATGTAGCAACTAAAATGGGTTTAGAATCTTATCTCATACTCAAAGGAGATGCACCTTCTTTTCCAGATGGTAATTACCTTTTAGATAAACTATTTGGATCAAGGGTGGAATGGGTAACAGAAAAAGAGTACGAAGAAAATATAGAAGGGATCTTTGATCGGGTAAGAAAAAAATTAGAAAAAGAGGGTAGAAAGGCCCTTATTATTCCAGAAGGAGCCTCTTATGCCCTTGGTGTGTTTGGATATATAGAAGCTACTAAAGAACTAAAAGAGCAGTTACAAAATATGAACATAAAAGTGAACTATGTATTTTCATCAGTGGGCTCTGGTGGTACTCTGACAGGTTTTTTGATAGGGCAGAGGACATTCTCTCTGGATACTAAGATGTATGGGATAAATGTATGTGATGATAAGGGATTTTTCCAGAACAAGATCTTAGATATTGTAAGTCAATTTAGAGAATTTTATCCTGATTGGAGAAAGTGGTCTTACATCTCTAAAGAGGATATAGATATAATTGATGGATATGTAGGTGAGGGATACGGTATTCCCTATAAAGAAGAAATAGAGATGATAAAAATACTTGCCAAAACAGAAGCTATAATACTTGATCCTACATATACTGGAAAGGCCTTTTATGGTATGATAAATGAGATTAAAGAGGGAACAATAGAGGCAGGTTCAAAGGTCTTATTTATACATACAGGGGGTATATATGGAATATTTCCCCAAAAAGCGCAATTTATGGATTTGAGGTAGAGAAGATGAAAAAAGATGTGGCATATTTAAAGTGTATAAAGTGTGGAGAAAGGTATAGTTTAGATGAAGTCACTTATACATGTCCCAAATGTGGATATGATGGGGTTTTATGGTTTGAATATCAATATGAAAATATTAGAATAGAAAACGAAGAAAGTTTTTTAAATAAATGGGCACCTGTATTTCCCTTTGAGACATTGGATGGGTTAGATTTTAGGAACCTATTTCCTTCTCCTATGTATAAAAATGATAATCTTAGTAGATTTTTAAATATCCCTGAGCTTTGGTTTAAGGATGATACCAGAAATCCTTCTGGCTCTTTTAAAGATAGGGCATCCCTTTTTGTTTTAAAACATGCACTTGAAAAGGGATATAAGAAAATCTCCCTTGCATCCACTGGTAATGCTGCATCCTCTATGGCTTCCATAGGTGCTGCATTTGGAATAGATACTTATATATTTGTTCCACATACTATACCTAAACCAAAACTTGCACAACTTGTTGTCTATGGGGCAAATATT
Source organism: Candidatus Atribacteria bacterium (assembly GCA_027028665.1). GTDB lineage: Bacteria > Atribacterota > JALVIU01 > JALVIU01 > JALVIU01 > JALVIU01. The sequence goes on from JALVIU010000247.1 coordinate 2,038, forward strand.
ATAATGATAGAAGGAAAGTATGATCTGGCATTTGACCTATCTATTGATGTCTCTATGAAATTTGGTTGGTATATAAGAAATACAGGGTTTAATCCATATACAGTTGAGGGAAAGAAAACCGTTTCTCTTGAGATATTTGATCAAATTGAACTACCTGATTGGGTGTTTGTTCCAACTGGAGATGGTTGTATTTTAGGTGGTGTGTATAAAGGGTTCTACGATTTACATAAATTAGGCTTAATTGAGAAAATGCCTCATCTTGTTGCAGTACAGGCAGAGGGCTCTGCATCTATCGTAAAGGCATTTGAGAAAAGGCAATTGCTACCAGAGAAGGTAAATGCAAAAACTATAGCTGATTCTATTTCTGTCGATTATCCAAGAAATGGGATTATGGCCTTGGAAGGTTTATACAAAACAGATGGTTTAGGTATTATGGTAACCGATGATGAGATACTTAGGGCCCAGACTATATTAGGGAAATTGGGAGGTATCTTTGCAGAGCCTGCATCATCTGCTGCCTTTGCCGGATTGATGAAAGCAAAGGAGAGAGGAATTGTAAAGGAAGATGAAAGGGTTGTGGTGCTTTTGACGGGAAATGGGCTTAAAGATATATCAAGTATAAAAATAGATAATATAAAGGTATTTAAAGATTTAGATGAAATAGAAGAATATATAAAAAAGGAGGAAGATAAAGATGGATTATAAGAAAATCTTAGAGTTAGGTGAGAAGTACAGAGATGATGTGGCAAGTTTTCTCTCAGATATTGTCTCTATTAAGAGTCTCTCTGGTGAAGAAGGAGAGGTGGTTGAGAGAATAAAAAAGGAAATGGAGAAATTGGAATTTGATGATGCATTTATCGATCCTTTAGGAAATGTTATTGGAAGAATAGGGGATGGTCCTACTGTAATTGCCTTTGATGGACATGTAGATACTGTTGATGCAGAGGACCTTTCTGCATGGGATACGCCCCCCTTTGAGGCAAAGATTATAGATGGAAAGATCTATGGAAGAGGTTCTTGTGACCAAAAAGGGGGAGTGGCTTCTTTAGTATATGGAGGAAGAATACTAAAAGATCTTGGACTCTATAAGGATTTTACATTTTATTTTGTAGGCAGTGTGATGGAAGAGGATAGTGATGGTCTCCCATGGCTCTATATCTTAAATGAAGATAAAATTACCCCTGAGATAGTGGTACTTACAGAACCTACAAATTTGAAGATAGCAAGGGGACATAGAGGAAGAATGGAAATAGGGGTAAAGACTTATGGTCTTTCTGCACATGCATCTGCCCCAGAGCGTGGTGTGAATGCAATATATAAGATGGCTTCCCTAATCCTTGATATAGAAAAACTAAATGAGCAGCTTAAGGATGATGAATTTTTAGGAAAGGGGACAGTAGCTGTTACAGAGGTAAGATCCAAGAGCCCTTCATTATGTGCAGTACCTTATGAATGCACTATACACCTTGATAGAAGATTAACCCAGGGTGAGGATAAAGAGCTTGCC
>JALVIU010000248.1 GCA_027028665.1 Candidatus Atribacteria bacterium
GTGTTCATATACCCATATAATATCCCCATTTCTTTTTATAAGACGTATTTCTCCCTGAACGGATTTTCCTTTAAATAAATGCTTACGTATCTCTTTGGAAAAAGACTCAAGATCATCTGGGTGTATTACTTTTCTAAAAGGGGCATCTTCAGGGGTTACAAACTCCTTTTGAAGGAAAAATTCCTTTGGATATCCCAATATTTTTTCTACACTTTCTGTGTAATAAACCGTCTTCTCTTTTCCATCTTCTGATATGAGGGTACGCCATATATACGCACCTGCCTCACTGGTGAGTCGAAGGATATATTCATCTCTTTCCTTTATCTCTCTTTCCTTTTCCCTTAGGTTAGTTATATCTACCCCAATACTTATATATCTTTCTTCTTTGCTATCCCATACGTTATACCACAGTATATATTTTGTCCTTCCATCTTTTGTAAGAATAGGATTTTCATTTATCTGAAATTTGCCATGGTCTCTAAGCTCCTCCATTATATGTTTTACCTCTATCTTTACTTTTTCAGGATCAAGTACTTCTATGCTATTTTTCCCCACTATTTCTTCATAGGAATAACCTGTAAGTTCTGTAAAATAGGGATTTACATCCTCTGTTATAAAATCCTTATTGGAGACTATGTAAATAAATTTCCCTTTCTCCATAAGCAATTGGAGGGCTCTTGCATTAAATTTTTTCATCTTTTAACTCCTTAACTTGCTCACTCATTAGACTCACTAATTACAATTATACACTAAAAATCTCAAATATGATATAATTGATAAAAATTTCGCAAAATAGGGGGGTAAAAATGAAAATAGGTCTTCGTGCATTCTATTCGGTACTTCATAACAGAGAAAGAATAGAGAGAAAAAAGGAAGAAGTACTTACAAAATTAAATAAAAAAGATACAGGAGAATTTTCCTTTTTAGAAAAAGAAAACCATGATGTCATGGCAAGTATCATCCTTACAGGGGGAACAGAGGGGAATTTCATGGAAGCACTTCCCTCTATGGAAGAGCCTATTCTCATCTTTTTCGATTCAAAAGATAACTCCCTGGCTGCTACATTAGAGATAAAGACAAAGCTTATAGATTTGGGTAAAAAAGTAGTGATACTCTCTGTAGATGATGAAAGAGAGGCTATAGGTAATATATTAAATGCCATATCTACCAAAAAGGTGCTTATAGGGAAAAGGATAGGGGTTGTAGGTATCCCATCTCCCTGGCTTATCGCATCAATCCCTGACCAGGATAAGGTAAAAGAAAGATTTGGAATTGATATAGTAAATATAGAACTCCAGGAATTATACAAAGAGGTGGAAAAAATAAAAGATAAAGAAACCTTTACCCTAAAGGAGGAGTTTACAAAAGGCGCGAAGGGCATAGCCGAACCAAAAGAGAATACCATAATTGGTGCCATTAAGATATACCTTGGATTAAAAAAACTTATAGAGAAATACAGATTATCAGGGCTTACTCTTGCATGTTTTACTATACTTGACATGCTTAAAAATACAGGTTGTTTTGCACTTTCTAAGTTAAATGATGAAGGGCTAATTGCAGGGTGTGAAGGGGATATAGAATCTGCCATAACTATGTTTATTTTGTATCACCTCACAGGAGAGATCCCCTTTATGGCAAATCCATCAGATATAGATCTTAAGGAAAATAGCATAGTACTTGCACACTGTACTATAGCAAGAAGGCTCTTAAAGGATTATATTATACGTTCTCACTTTGAATCAGGGATAGGTGTAGGAATTCAGGGAGAATTGGACGCAGAGGAGGTTACACTATTGAGACTCGGAGGCAAAAATATGAACAAACACGTGCTTTTTACAGGGAAGCTCCTTCCTACTATGCATTCTGAGAACCTCTGTAGAACCCAGATAAAAGTAAAGATAAATGAAGACTTATCTTATCTTTTGGAAAATCCAGCGGGGAATCATATAGTAGTAACAAGAAACAACTACAAAAGGTTAATAGAAAGGTTTTTACAGATAGTATAAATATTTGAATATTCTCTATCCCAAAGGTATATCCAGATTTGAATTTTTCCTATCCACCTTCCCCTTGATCCCTTCCCTGGCCAGGGAAGGGAAATTTATGGGGGTAAGCTTTCTCTTTTGAAAAAGAAGAAGCAATGTGGGGACCCCTTGTAAAGAAAAGGAATCTTTCTTCCCTCAGAGTTCTCCCTCTTTCCTAAGGGGAAGCAAGAAGGGGTTGGAAGGTAAGCTTGGCTATCACTCGGTCTGGATACTTACTTGATCCTGGTATTTTTCCGCCCTGACCAGAAAGGGAAAATGTAGGGAGTAAGCTTTTTCTTTTTCTTTTCAAGAAAGAGAGAAGGGAATTTAAAAAAATATCAAGAACCTTATCTGAGTATTTGACATATATATTTGAAAGGTGATATACTTTAGATAATAAAACTAAAAGATACGGTATAGAAAGAGATTATAGAAAATTTTTCCAGAGTTTATAGAGTTTTTTATTTCGAAGATAAGAAGATAAAAGGTATACTAATATCTGAGAAAGAGTCTATATCCTGGGAGTAAAAGCTTCATTCACTCTTTCCCGAAGAAAAAGAGGCTGTAGTAGATAAACTCATTGACTATCTACTATAATAAAAGAAAATTTGTGGATATTTATACATATAGAGGTGCAAAACTACAAAGAAGAAGGATTTCTAGAAAAGATATTAGATATTTTTATAGGATATTTATAAGATACAATAAAGATAATTGTGATGGCCATCTCAGGAAACCAAAACAAATACTGGAAGTCCAGGGAGTATAAGTACGAGCTTTTAAAACAGAGCCTATATATAGATATAGGGTATTTGAGACACTGGATGTAAAAGATGAAGATATAATAGATATACAGAAAATACATAAGGATCAAGAGCTTGAGAGGATAAAGGACAAATAATAGGTGCAAAGGTCTCTGAGGATATTATAAGGCAAGATAAATTCCTATCCAGGATATTGTATTTTCTCTATTATCTGAGGCATGAAGAAGAGGTTAAATGAGATAGCGGTTTTTCCGCTCGAAAAATTTGAAATCCTAAAAGAAAACTAAAAAATATGGGTAGCATTAATAAAATAAAAGAATTATTGGGATTAAAATAAAAAGAAAGGGGGAATTTGTATGAAAAAGGTTGTTATTGGTTTGGTTGTTTTAGCTGTCTCACTACTTTTGGTAAGTGGACTTGCACCTGCAAAAGAGTTTACAGCAATTGTTGTAACAGATGTAGGGGGCTTAGGGGACAAAAGCTTTAATGATGCAGGATGGCTCGGCGTCCAGATGGCTGCGAAGAAACTTGGAATAAAGGGCGAATTTATTCAGTCTATGCAGCAGACAGACTATGTCTCCAATCTCTCAGCTGCAGCTCAAAAGGCAGATGTAGTTATAGCACTTGGATTCTTAATGGCAGATGCGGTGCAGAAGGTGGCACCACTTTTCCCAAAAACAAAGTTTGTTCTTATCGATTTTCCAGGAGACAAAAAGATCACAAACCTTGCGTCTTATCTCTTTAAGG
>JALVIU010000249.1 GCA_027028665.1 Candidatus Atribacteria bacterium
TGGCTTTTGGGGATCTGAGTGAGAATGCTGAATATGTAGCTGCAAAGGATAGGCAGGCCTTTGTAGAAGGGAGGATACTTTCTCTTGAAAAGATACTGGAAAATTATGAGCTTATAGATGAAAGCAAAAGAAAGGATGGAGTGGTATCTGTGGGAAGTAAGGTAAAGATAAAAGATACAAGGACAAAAACTACCCTAGAACTTACTATTGTAGGTTCTCCTGAGACAGATCCTCTCTCTGGAAAGATATCGAGGAATTCACCACTTGGAAAGGCCCTTTTGGGTAAGAAGAAGGGGGATATTGTAAGTGTAAAAGTTCCTGCAGGACTTGCTCAATATAAAATACTTAAAGTTGAATAGGAGGTGGCAGTGGCTCAAGGAGAAAGGGAAACAGAGATATTAAAAGCTGCACGAGAAGAAATTAAAAAATTAAGAGAAGAAGGTATAGAACCCTATGCCTATAAATACGAACGTACCCATTACATAAAGGATATACATGAAAAATATAAGAATATAAAGATAGATGAGCTTATAGAGGAGGATGTATCTATTGCTGGGCGTCTTATGTCTATAAGACGTCATGGAAAGGCAAGTTTTGCAAATATTTCTGATATATCCGGCACTATCCAATTATATATAAAGAAAAATGAGGTTGGTGATGAGGCCTATGCCTTGTTTAAGAGGTTAAATGTTGGAGACATAATAGGGGTTAGAGGATATATATTTAAAACAAAAACAGGAGAACTTACTATATTTGTAAAGTCGCTTAAATTGCTTTCCAAGGCGATAAGACCTCTCCCAGAGAAATGGCATGGCCTTCGTGATGTTGAAACAAGATATAGAAAGAGATATCTTGATCTCATAGTAAATCCGAGAACAAAAGAGATTTTTATCTTAAGAAGTAAACTTATTCATTATATGAGAACATACTTAAATGAAAATGGATTTTTAGAGGTAGAAACCCCTATTCTCCAACCTCTATATGGTGGAGCTATGGCAAAACCCTTTAAAACATACCATAATGCCCTTGATATGGAAATGTATTTAAGAATCGCCCCAGAGCTCTATCTTAAAAGGCTTATCGTAGGTGGATTGGAGAAGGTATATGAGATCAATAAAAACTTTAGAAATGAGGGTATCTCTATAAGGCATAACCCAGAGTTTACTATGATGGAACTCTATGAGGCATACAATGACTATATAGGTATGATGAAATTTACAGAAGAGATGATATTCTATATATTTGATAAGCTTAACCTGGGTCCAGAGATTACCTACCAGGGCGAGAAACTTGATTTTTCTCTTCCATGGAAGAGGATGACCTTTATAGAAGCAATAGAAGAATATTCTGGTTATAAGGTATCTAAAATGAGTGATAAAGAGCTTATTTCCCTTGTGGATAAATTAGGATTAGAAATTGTAGGAGAACTAACAAAATTTAAGGTATTAAAAGAACTTTTTGAAACATATGTAGAGGATAACCTTATACAACCTACTTTTATTATGGATTATCCTACAGAAATATCTCCTCTTGCAAAGAAAAAGAGGGATAATCCAGACTTTACGGAAAGATTTGAGCTCTTTATTGCAGGCCAAGAGGTAGGTAATGCCTATTCAGAGCTTAATGACCCCCAGGATCAGCTTGAAAGATTTATAAGGCAACAAGAAGAAAAGAAAAAAGGTGATATGGAAGCGCATGAGATAGATTATGATTATATTGAAGCATTGGAATATGGTATGCCTCCTACAGCAGGTTTGGGTATAGGAATTGACCGTTTGGTGATGATAGCTACGGATTCGCCATCTATCAGAGAGGTAATACTATTTCCACATCTTAGAAGGGAAAAGGAAAAAGATATAGAAGATGATATCAAAGAATGAGATTGGATAAATATCTAAAGCTTACAAGGCTTCTGAAGAGGAGAACTCAGGCAAAGGAGTTATGTGATGAAGGAAGGATTCAGATAAATCAAAGAGTTGCAAAAGCGAGTTCTCAAATAAAGATAGGTCAGATTATTAGTATAGATTTTAGAAAGAGAAAAGTTACGTTTGAAGTAATTGATATACCAGAGGGAAATATAAGAAAAAATCAAGCAGATACTCTGTATAGAATATTGAAGATAGAGGAAAAGGACCTCAATGATGGACTCTAAAATCCTTATTCTTAAGATGAGGAATTTTCCCAAAGAAAGAAGATATGCCGATTTTAAGAATTTTGCAGAAGAATTTCATGCCACAGAGATAGTAGAGATTTTAAAATATCTTACAGATAAAGAACTTATCAAATCCAAATTTCTAAAGGTATTAAATAATAATATATCTGAGATTCTTCTCTTTATTTATTCCTCGTTACTCTTTTCTCTACTTAAGAAATTGAATAATTTTTATTTTGTTTTATATATTCCGTTGAATAAAATAGAAGGAGGTGTACTATGTCAGGAATAATAGACATTCATGCAAGAGAAGTACTTGATTCCCGTGGAAATCCTACAGTAGAAGTAGAGGTTGTATTAGAAAGTGGGGCTATGGGTAGGGCAATTGTTCCATCCGGTGCCTCTACAGGTACATATGAAGCAGTAGAATTAAGAGATGGTGATAAGAGTAGATATTTGGGAAAAGGAGTAAAAAAAGCTGTAGCTAACGTAAATGATATTATAGCAAATGAACTTATAGGAGAAGAAGGTCTTGATCAGGTAACTATAGATAGAAAGATGATAGAAATGGATGGCACACCAAATAAAGCACGCCTTGGGGCAAATGCTATATTAGGTGTGTCCTTAGCAGTGGCCAAGGCCTCTGCGCAGGAACTTGGCCTACCTCTCTATAGATATATAGGTGGGACAAATGCAAAGATTCTTCCTGTTCCTATGATGAATATTTTAAATGGAGGAAAACATGCAGATAGTGGTGTAGACCTTCAAGAGTTTATGATTGTGCCATTGGGGCCTAATTTTGCAGAGAGTTTAAGAATGGGTTCCGAGGTATTTCATAATCTAAAGAGTGTTTTAAAAGAGAAGGGATATAATGTAGGAGTAGGGGATGAAGGTGGTTTTGCCCCAAACCTTAAGGGTTCAGAGGAGGCACTTGAAGTAATAGTAGAGGCAATTCAAAAAGCAGGATATGAGCCTGGGAAGGACATTTATATAGCACTTGACCCTGCATCCAGTGAGTTTTATGAAGACGGAAAATATGTACTAAAGAGAGAAGGTGCAGTAAGGACCTCTGAGGAAATGATCGATTTTTATGAATCATTAATTGAGAAGTTTCCGATTATATCTTTAGAAGATGGACTTGCAGAGGATGATTGGGATGGATGGGTAAAGATGACAGAAAGACTCAAGGGTAAGGTTCAGCTTGTCGGTGATGACCTTTTTGTAACTAATGTAACTCGTCTCTCCAAAGGTATTGAAATAGGTGCTGCTAATTCCATACTTATAAAACTTAACCAGATCGGCACACTTACAGAGACTCTTGATACTATAGAGCTTGCTAACAAAGCAGGATATACCACTGTAATCTCACATA
>JALVIU010000250.1 GCA_027028665.1 Candidatus Atribacteria bacterium
GACCCTTTTTTGTAAGTTCTTTTATGAGATAGTTTATCATGCCAAGACTTATGTTAAGCTTCTTTGAGAGCTTTCTCTGAGAAATCTCTGGCTCTTCCTCGAGGATTTTTAATACTTTGTATCCAAGTTCCTTTCTTTCTGTTTTTCCCTTCATCTCTTCCTCACATGGTTCAAGATATGAACATTATATCATAGAATTATTATAAGGTCAATTTACATATTTTGTGATATAATAAAAGAAAAAAGGAGGAAATGCAAGTTATGAAAAGAAAGATTTTAATCTCTCTATTGGTTTTTGTACTTATTTTTTCTACCTTAGCTTTTGGAGAGGCTTTTCGTGTAACATCAGAGGATCAATTATTTAAAGGACCTGAAGTGTCAGGGAAGATAGGGGATTATGTATTGAAAAATGATCGCGTTGCTTTTCTGGTTGGAGACCTTCATAACTTCCATGGATATATGAAATCAGGAGGAAATGTCCTTGATGCTATTTATATTGGAGGAAAAGATGAGTTTGATGAGGTCCATACCTATTTTGGATGGCCTAAGCAGGCAATTTATGAGAACATAAAGATAGTAAGTGATGGAAGTGGAAATTCTCCTTCTATTTTAGAACTTAAGGGACATCACTCTGATATCCCAGGTGTAAAAATAAAAACAAGATATATCCTCGAGCCAGGGAAAGATTATCTAAAGATGGTTACCACCCTTTCAAATAATACTGGTAAAGATATTGAGAAGATCATTTTGGGAGATGCTGTATTTTTTGGATATGCAAGACCATTTACGTTTGGCCTGGGTTATAAAGTAAATAAAATAGATACAGTACTTTTAGGTGCTCAGGGTAATAATGTCGCCTATGGTTTTTCTACTCTCCAAAAGGATGAAAATGGCAATATAAGAAAGATCCATATATCTTATATATTCTCTGACCCTGAGATAATGACAGTTCCTATAAAGAATGGAGAAAGTGTAACATACGAAAGACTATTCTTTGTTGAAAGAGATATATCTAAAGTGCTTAAAGATGTATTTGACGCAAGAGGAGAAAAGTATGCATTAGTAAAAGGTATTGTAAAGAAGAATGATGGTACACCTATTAAAAATGCAAGGGTAAATATCTATGATGAGAATAAGACCTTATATTCTGTATCTGTGACAGATAAAAATGGTAATTTCTCTTTTCCTGCACTTAAAGGAAAATATACGGCAGACATAGATGTAGAGGGCATGATATCTATTTCTTCTCCTTCTGTTACAGTTTCTAAGATTCCAGGCAAGGATGCCTTTGATAATGAGCTTATAGCGAAATATGTAAGTGAAAATAAGATTTTGTGGGGTCCCTATCTTTCAGATGTAACACCTGATAGTGTATATGTAAATTGGAAGACCCTTGTGCCTGCAAAAGGTGAGGTTATTGTAAATGGAAAGAGGTATCAGGATACCAGTGTATCTCAGCTTCACCATCTTAAAATATCTGGGCTCAGTGAAGGAGGAAGATACACCTACAAATTGAAAATAGAAGATGGAGATGCAAAGGGCTTAGAGTCAGAAGAATATTCATTTATGCTTCCGAAAAAGAATATGAAGGAGTTTAGATTTGTAGTTTATGGTGACACAAGAACATATAATAAACGCCATAGATTTGTAGCGGATAAGATTGCAGAGGAGCACCCTACATTTGTGATCCATACAGGGGATCTTGTCATGGATGGAAGAATAAAGAGTGATTGGAATGGATTTTTCTGGGCAATAAAGAATCTTGCCGCAATTTCTCCTTTCTATCCTGTTCTTGGAAATCATGAATACAACTCTGAATACTACTTTAATTCCTTTGTTACCCCTAAGGGTGGAGGAGAGTATAATGAACAGTACTATTCCTTTGACTATGGTCCTGTGCACTTCATAGTACTTGATGCAGATATTTTGCTTATGCAAAAGGATATAAAAGGTATGGAAGAGGAGACTAAATGGCTTGAAGAGGATCTTAAGGCACATAAAGATGCAAAATGGAAGTTTGTCTTTTTCCACGAACCTTTCTGGACAAACTGCACAGAGTATGGAGTTGTACCCGAGAGTCCTACAGTTAAGTACTGGAAACCTTTGTTTGAAAAGTATGGTGTAGATATTGTATTCAATAGTCATCATCACCTGTATGAGAGGTTTGAAGATTACAAGATACAATATGTAACAACAGGTGGTGGAGGTGCACCCCTTTATGTGCATCTTAAGAAACCTGAAGATCGTTATCCATTTACCGTTTTGGATTCTGTAGGTTACCATCACTATGTTTTAGTAGATGTAACAGAAAATCAGATAAAAGTAGTGGTAAAAGGTGTAGCAAAACAGACTGACAAGAAAAAGGAAGATGGCTTTATTCCAGAGGATAAACTCCTTGACAGTTTTAAATTAAATAAGTTTTAGTTTATAGGGAGGGGGTTTCCCCTCCCTATCCCCATTTATTTTCTCACCTTTTTATAATTATTCCTTATCTGTCTTGACACATACTTTACTTAAATGATAAAATATCCCAAATCTGTTTTTATATTAACAAATAGGAGGCCTAATATGCATTGGGAAGGCGTACTTAAGGCATACAAAGAATTTTTACCTGTTACTGAAAAGACACCTATGATTACATTACTTGAAGGAAATACTCCCCTTATAAAATCACGATATATAAGTGAACTTGTAGGTGCAGAGGTTTACCTTAAATATGAAGGCCTAAATCCTACAGGTTCTTTTAAGGATAGAGGAATGGTTATGGCTGTAGCAAAGGCTATAGAGGATGGGGCTCAGGCTGTGATGTGTGCATCTACTGGAAATACCTCTGCATCTGCATCTGCATATGCAGCACGATATGGGCTTACATCTATTGTAGTGGTCCCAAGGGGAAATATTGCACTTGGAAAACTTGCTCAAGCCCTTATACATGGTGCAAAGGTCCTATCTCTGGATGGAAACTTTGATGATGCATTAAATATCGTAAGAGAGGTTACTTCCAACTATAAGGTGGCACTTGTAAACTCTATAAACCCCTATAGAATAGAAGGACAAAAGACCGCATCTATTGAGGTGATAAGACAGCTCAGAGGTATAGTACCTGACTATCTTGCACTTCCTGTAGGAAATGCAGGAAATATCACAGCATATTGGAAGGGATTCAAGGAGTATAAAGAGAAGGGGTATGTAGATACCCTTCCCAAGATGCTTGGATTTCAGGCAGAAGGGGCATCTCCTATTGTAAAGGGTCATGTAGTGAAGGATCCAAAAACCATTGCTACAGCTATAAAGATAGGAAATCCTGCAAGCTGGAAGTATGCAGAGGCGGCCCGAGATGAGTCGGGTGGTCTTATAGATAGTGTAACAGATGAGGAGATTATCTCTGCATATAAGCTTTTGGCACAGAAAGAGGGTGTATTTGTAGAGCCTGCATCTGCTGCAAGTATTGCAGGTATATTGAAGCTCTCTAAGAAAGGTTTCTTTAAGAGGGAGGATAGAGTGGTTTGTATACTTACAGGAC
>JALVIU010000251.1 GCA_027028665.1 Candidatus Atribacteria bacterium
AGGTAACAGAACTTGAGGTTGTAGGGGGTACAGACAGGTCTGGTACTATAATCACCTTTAAACCTGATCCTCAAATATTTGAAACATTGGAATTTAAGTTTGATATCCTTGCATATAGATTGAGAGAGCTTGCATTTTTGAATCCAGGGGTAAAGATTATTTTAAGAGATGAGAGAGAGGATGCTCCAAGAGAAGAGGTTTTTCACTATGAAGGTGGTATTATAGAATTTGTAAAGCACTTAAATACTAATAAAACAGTACTTTTTTCAGATCCTATTTATATAAAAGATGAGATAAACCATGTAATGGTTGAGGTGGCTATCCAGTATAACGATATGTACCTTGAAAATATATTGAGTTTTGTAAACAATATAGAGACAAAAGAAGGTGGAACACATCTTTCTGGTTTTAAAGCGGCACTTACTAAGGTCTTGAATGATTTTGCGAGAAAACTTAATCTTTTAAAAGAAAAAGATGGTCCACTTACAGGGGAAGATGTAAGGGAAGGACTTACTGCAGTACTAAGTATAAAGATTCCTGATCCTCAATTTGAGGGGCAGACAAAGACAAAACTTGGAAATAGTGAAGTTAAGGGGATAGTTGAGAGTATTATGACATCTGGACTTTCACTATTTTTTGAGAAAAATCAAAAAATAGTGAAGATCATTATACTAAAGGCAATAGATGCATCTAAATCGAGAATAGCTGCAAAAAAGGCAAGGGAGCTTACAAGAAGAAAGAGTGTCCTTGCCAGTATGTCTCTTCCTGGAAAGCTTGCAGATTGTACTGAAAGAGATCCTTCAAAGAGCGAGCTCTTTCTGGTAGAGGGTGATTCTGCGGGAGGTTCTGCAAAACAGGGAAGAGATAGAAGATTCCAGGCCATTATGCCCCTCCGTGGAAAGATATTAAATGTAGAAAAGGCACGAATGGATAAAGCACTTTCATCTCAGGAGATAAAAGCGATCATAACAGCACTTGGTACAGGTATTGGAGAGGAATTTGACATATCCAAACTCCGTTATGGAAAGGTGATAATTATGACAGATGCTGATGTGGACGGGGCACATATCCGTACTCTTTTGCTTACCTTTTTTTATAGATATATGCCTAAACTTGTCGAAGAGGGACATATTTTTATAGCACAACCTCCTCTTTATAAAGTCATAAAAGGAAAAAAGACCACTTATCTATATACAGATGAAGAACTTGAAAGAATCCTTTCTGAAGAGGGTGGTAGGATAGAGGTACAGAGGTTTAAAGGATTGGGTGAGATGGATTCTCATGAGCTCTGGGAGACTACTATGGATCCTGAGCGTAGGACCTTAAAACGGGTTACAATATTTGATGCTATGAAGGCAGATGAGATGTTTTCTCTTCTCATGGGAGATGAAGTACTTCCACGTAGAAGGTTCATAGAACAACATGCAAAAGAAGTGCAGAATCTGGATATATAGGGAGGTAAACAATGGATAATACATTTGAGACACACCTTGATGTAAAAATAGAAGATGAAATGAAGGCCTCTTACCTCGACTATGCCATGAGTGTAATTGTAGGTAGGGCGCTCCCTGATGTAAGGGACGGTCTAAAGCCTGTACATAGACGTATCCTGTATGCCATGTATCAGACAGGGATTACCCATGATAAACCTTACAAGAAGTCAGCAAGGGTAGTTGGTGAGGTGCTTGGTAAATATCATCCCCATGGGGACACAGCCTCTTATGAGGCCCTTGTTCGTATGGCGCAGGATTTTTCGTATAGATATCCCCTTATAGATGGACATGGGAACTTTGGTTCTGTAGATGGTGATGCCCCTGCAGCTATGCGTTATACAGAGGTAAGACTTGCTCAAATTGCAGAGGAACTTTTGAAGGATATAGAGAAGGAGACAGTGGATTTTGTACCAAATTTCGATGGCTCTCTTAAAGAGCCTGTTGTGCTTCCTGCCCGTATTCCAAACCTTTTAATAAATGGTTCCTCAGGTATAGCTGTGGGTATGGCAACCAATATACCTCCACACAACTTAAGGGAAATAGTGGATGGTATAATAGCCACCATTGATAACCCAGATATAGATCTGGAAGAACTTATGGAATATATAAAGGGGCCAGATTTCCCCACAGGGGCATATATCATAGGTAGAGAGAGTATAGAAGAGGCATACAGAACAGGTAGAGGAAAGATAAAAGTTCGTGCAAAGGCAGAGATAGAGAGGTCAGAATCTGGTAAGACATCCATTGTGGTAACGGAGATCCCCTATCAGGTGAATAAATCTCTACTTCTGGAAAATATTGCAAAACTTGTACAGAACAAGGTAGTATCAAATATCACAGATCTCAGGGACGAATCAGATCGAGAGGGTATGCGTATAGTTGTGGAGCTTAAAAAGGGAACAAATCCACAGGTAGTTCTTAATCAGCTTTATAAGCATACACAGCTTGAGACCACATTTGGTGTTATATCTATTGCTCTTGTGGATGGCCAGCCGAAGCTCCTTTCTCTTAAATCACTTATAGAAGAATTTATAAAACACAGACGAGAGGTTATACGGAGAAGAACAGAATTTGAGTTAAAAAAGGCAAGAGAGAGAGCACACATATTAGAGGGCCTAAAGATTGCACTTGATCACCTGGATGAGGTTATTGCACTTATAAGGGGTTCCAAAAGTCCAAAAGAGGCCAAAGAAGGTCTTATAAATAACTTTGGACTTACAGATGTCCAGGCACAGGCCATTCTGGATTTACGCCTCCAGAGGCTTACTGCACTTGAAAGAGAAAAGATAGAGGAAGAGTATGAGGAGATATTAAAACTCATTGCCAGACTGGAAGAGATTTTATCCAGTGAAGTAAAAATTTTAGGTATAGTAAAAGAAGAACTTATTGAAATTAAGAAAAAGTATGGTGATGAAAGAAGGACAAAGATCATAGAAGATAGTAACTCGGGAAATCTCTCTATAGAAGACCTTATCCATGAAGAAGATGTGGTGATAAGCTTTACAGATGATGGATACATAAAGAGGATACCTCTCCGTGCATATAGGAGCCAGAAGCGTGGTGGGACAGGTTCCACAGGTGTTGGAACACATAAAAAAGATTTTGTCAAGGATGTATTTGTTTGTAGTACACACGATAGACTCCTTTTCTTTACCAACAAAGGTAAGGTATATTCCACAATGGCTTATGAGATCCCTGAAGGGAGAAAGGAGACCAGGGGTACCTATGTAGCAAATGTAGTATTTTTAGATGATGATGAAATTCTTACCTCTGTAATTCCTATACCAAAGGATGCACAACCTACACTTTTTGAAAAATACTTTATCATGGGTACCAAAAAGGGTATTATAAAGAAAGTTAAAGTGGAAGAATTTAAAAACATAAGAAGTAACGGTCTTAGGGCTATGAACATAAGGGAAGATGATGAGCTAATATCTGTGGTACTTGTTGACAATTTAAGCAGAGTAATATTTATAACCAGAAAAGGTATGTCACTTCATATGGCAGTTA
>JALVIU010000252.1 GCA_027028665.1 Candidatus Atribacteria bacterium
CTACACCACCTGCATAATCAAACCAGGTCCTGAGTGCTTCTCCAGGAAGTCCACCAGGTCTTGAGCTTATGAGACTTGCTGCCTTCCACTTATCAAGGTTGTACATAGGGCATGTGTATGCCATCTGAAGTACACCCTGATCTACTGCATCGAGTTCCTTTGTAGCAGGTACAATTGAACCACCAACAAAGTGCTTTATTACAAGGCGACCACCACTTGCCTTTGTAATAGCCTCGCATACCTTATCATGAAAGATCTGAGATGGATCTGATGCAGGTCCATGGCCTGATGATTTCCACACTATTGCCTTGGAAAAGGCAGATCCACCAAAAACAATAAGCAAAAAGGAAACAACGAGTAAGAATAAAGAAACTTTTTTTAACATTTAAAAAACCTCCCTTTTTTGTAATTTGAAAATATTGAAAATCAAAGACATTAAAATTTTAACTTTTTCTAAGTTACCACCCCCTTCTTTTTTACTTATTCTCATTGAGAAAGACATCCAGAATCCACTTCTCTATATTTTTTTTTATACGAGCAAATTTTTCCTCTTTCGGTGCATCCATATCCATACGAGGAGAGATCTCAAATACAAAATCTATACCATAGGATTTAAAAAATTCGGGTTCTTCCTCCAATACTGCCGCTACTGCAAGTACCGGGATGTTGTATTTTTTAGAAACTTTTGCTACCCCCACAGGTACTTTCCCATAAATAGTCTGTCTGTCTATTTTACCCTCTCCAGTAATAACCAGAGAGGCGTCTTTTACAATATCTTCAAATCCTACACTCTCCATAACAAGCTCTATTCCTGGACGCAATTTTGCATTGAGAAATGCTATAAGGCCTGCACCAAGCCCTCCTGCAGCACCTGCCCCTGGAATATCTTTTACATCTTTGCCGAGGTCTCTCTTTATAATTTCTGCAAAATGGGCCAATGCCTCATCCAATTCTTTTACCATTTGAGGTGTTGCCCCTTTTTGTGGTCCATAAACAGCTGATGCACCATTTGGGCCACAGAGTGGATTCTTTACATCAGATGCTACAAGGATCTCTGTAGTATATATCCTCTTATCCAGATTAGTTGTATCTATTTTTGCAATCCTCTTTAGCTCAGCCCCTCCAAAGCCTATCTCTTCTCCTTTATCATCTGTGAACTTTACACCAAGTGCCTGTGCCATTCCTGCTCCACCATCATTTGTTGCGCTCCCCCCAATACCTATAATGATCTTTCTACATCCATGGTCTAAGGCTGCCTTTATAAGTTGTCCTGTGCCATAAGTAGTGGTAATCATAGGGTTTCTTTTCTCTTCAGGTACAAGGGGAAGACCTGAGGCAGCTGCCATCTCAATCACTGCAGTTGTTTCATCACCCAGGATTCCATAGGAGGCCTCTACTTCATCTCCCAAAGGGCCTACAACTTTTTCTTTAAGGATCTTGCCCCCTGTTGCATTTACAAGGCATTCCACTGTCCCTTCCCCACCATCTGCCATAGGAACCTTCACAGTAGAAGCAGTGGAAACTGCGGATTTTATGCCAGCATCTATTGCATCAGAGACTTCAATTGCAGTAAGACTACCTTTAAAGGAATCAGGGGCTATAACTATTTTCATCATTGGATGCTCCTTTTTGATAGGATATGATAAAAGTAATTTTAATTTAAATCTATTATAAGTCAGAAATAATTAAAATTACTATAGATAAAAGCACAAATTTTTGAGGAAATTTAGAGGATTTTTTGTAGAAAAGCCTAATCAGTCATTTCTTGATACGCACGCATCCTGAGGGCCATCATAAGCTGTACAGCATCATCAAACTTCTTTGGGTCAAGCCCTGTTATCTCCTTTATCCTATGGAGTCTGTATAGAAGGGTATTTCTATGAATATACATACTCTCTGCGGTCTTTTTTATGCTGAGGTCATTTTCAAAAAATGCAGAAAGGGTAGAAAGAAGGGTTTTGCTTAGACCATTTTTGCTTTTAGAAGGGCATAGGATCTTATCTATTATCTCTCTCTGTGTTGAATTTTTTATCTCTGTTAACACCTTATATATACCAAGTGTGCCTATGTGATAAATTCCTTTAGATTTTTCAAGCTTTGTGCCCACATCCAGGGCCTTAACTGCGTCCTTATAGGATCTACTTATGCCGTGTATCCCGTAATAATACTCACCTATCCCTATGGATACCCTAAATTTCATCCTCTCAGAGATCTCCTTTCTTACTCTTTTAGCAACCCCAAAAAGCACCTCTCTCAAAGAATCATCGTCTTTTTCTTTATCCACAGTTTTGAGGATCAAAAACCTATCCCCTCCTATATATGAAACTATATCTTGAGGATTAGCTGCAAATACCCTTTCTATAGTTTTTAGTACATTATTTTTTAACCTCTGAAGATATATTTCTCCTTCCTTTCCTTTTTTAAAGGCTACAAGGCTCTCTCTTGCTGTTTTCTCAAACTGATATATATCTAAGACCATGGCAACACGGGGAAGGGTAATATCATATCCCACTATCTGTCCACGGGTTATAAAAAGATCGGGGTCGGTTCCAATCCTCCCTGATATGAGGTCTTGAATAAAATTTTCCCTGGCTTGTTCTTCAAGGTGCAGTTCTTTTAGAAGGAATTCCTGCTGTAGCATCATCTCCACTGTCATCTTTATGATTTCACCAAAGGGGCTTACCTCATCAGGGTTTCCTGTTATACCTACTACGCCTATGATTTTATTGTTGTACTCTATTGGCAGGTTTATACCAGGTTTGGCACCTGTAAGAGAGCCTATGTCTTCAGGATAAATGACAAGCTTTTTCTTCTCCTTTATGACTTTTGCTGCACCTTCATGAAATTGATTTAAACGCCTTTTGTTCCCAGAGCCTATAATAATTCCCCGCTCATCCATGATATTTATGTTTTTACCCAGGATCTTCATTGTCCTGTCCACTATACTCTGGGCAAGCTCTCTGGTGATCTTCATAAGATACCACTCCTTAAAACTCTATAGTCTTTCCCCTTTTCGGAAAGATGATTTGCCTATCTGTAAGCTCCTTAAATAGCTCTGGGTACTCTGTATGTACTGGGATAATTACCTCTGGTGCAAGTGTATCAATAAGTGTGGCAAGCTCTTCTGCGGATATATGGCCTGATGCGTGAAATTCGCGGGAGTAATATGCAAGACCATCCCTCCTCTCTATGCCATAGCTTCTGATACCAAAGAGCTCAAGCCAATTTAAAAAACGAATGGCATCGATCTTTTGCTCCTCTGTGTATGCCTCACTGGTTGAGTGGATATATGCACCACTTTTAAGTATGGAAGGGTCAAGGTCCAGAAGGTTTTGCATATCAAAATAACCCATTGCCAATATATAATCACCCGGGGCCTTATTAACATCTTCTGGATAGGTGAAGGCAATATCAATCTCATCATTTTTTATCCTATATATTATATTCTTCTCGATCTTCTGATATGAAAGCTTTGAAGGGTAGTATATGGAGAGTGCC
>JALVIU010000253.1 GCA_027028665.1 Candidatus Atribacteria bacterium
TGGGATAAGGGTTTTGATAAGATTGTCACTGCATTTGCTGCAGGAGATACACCTGATGTATTAGAGCTTGGGTCTACCTGGGTAGCACAGTTTGCAGCAAGTGGTGCCTTAAAAGAGGTAAAGGTAGATGACATACTGGATAAGTATATGATGTGGGATCCTGTGATCTATAAAGGCAAATATTACGGTTATCCATGGGTTATATCTACAAGGATTCTCTTCTACAATAAGGAACTCTTTAAGAAAGCGGGACTTGATCCTGACAATCCACCAAAAACATGGGCAGAACTTAAAAAAGCAGCAATGCTCATAAATGCACTGGGAAAAGATATATACGGCTTTGGAATAAAGACCGGGCAGTATACTACATGGCAGACATTCTTACCATTTGCATGGTCAAATGGGGGATCTGTTCTTTCTTCTGACTGGAAAACTGCAACTGTTAATTCTAAAGAATTTGTAGAGGCACTATCCTATGTAAAGAGCCTGACTCCATATTCTATGATCGATACAAATCTCAATGTGCGTCAGGCGTTTATGCAGGGCAAAGTAGGCATAATACTTGATGATGTAGGAAGAATTGCAAAATTCAAAAAAGATGCACCAGAGCTTAATTTTGGATATGGAGTGTTTGTAAAACCTGATAAACCCGGGGCAAAACCTATACAGTTTGGTGGAGCAGAGGTTATTGTAATACCTAACAATACCAAAAATCCAGATGCTGCCGAAAAACTTGCAAGGTTCATAGTAAGAAAAAAATCCGCAATGGCCATATCCTCCAGGATTCCTACACTTTTACCTGCAGATAAATCTGTATTAGGTGATGAATTTTTCTTGAAAAAACCAGGATTTGATGTTGTGCTTAAGCAACTCAAATATACAAAAACACCACCTGCACATCCAAAGTGGGTAGATCTACAGGAAGTACTTACAGAATATATAACAGAGGTATATAATAATACCATGGAACCCAAAGAAGCTATGGATCAAGCAAAAGAAGAAATGGATGAAATACTTGCTGAATTTGAAGAAGAAAACAAATAAAAAATAAGGGGGCATGTGCCCCCTATATCTATCATGAAAAGCAAAAAAGATAAACTTTTTACAGTTATATTTTTATCACCCTGGATTATTTCATTTCTGGTCTTTTCTCTATACCCATTCCTATTCTCTTTATACCTATCCTTCACCAGATATAGTCCTATAAGACATAAGCCCCCCAGATTCATAGGATTATATAACTATATAAAACTCTTTACCAGAGATAGGGTTTTTGATATAGCACTTAAAAATACCATACTTTTCGTAATAATAACTGTCCCTATAACCACAATAATTGCACTTACCATCGCAAATATACTAAAGAGCAATCTAAATATTCGAGGAAAACAGATATTTCAATCAGGTTACTTTATGCCTGTTGTTACATCCATTGTAGTAATTGCAACTATATTTTCCTATCTCTACTCTCCTGTAGGCTATCTCACTGCATTTGCAAAGTTCTTAGGTCTTACCATAAGACATGGAAGAGGTATCCTTGCAGAGCCAAATTATGCATTCCCTGCTATTATGGTTATGGATATATGGGCAAGTTTTGGGTATTATACTATACTCTTTCTTGCAGGACTTGAATCCATCGATAAAAATGTATATGAGGCAGCAGAAATCGATGGTGCAAGGGGATTTAAACTGTTTAGATATATTACCTTACCACTTCTTTCCCCCATGCTATTTTTTGTACTTGTTATAAACACTATAAGATCCTTTCAGATATTTACAGAAATTTTCGTCATGACAGGAGGGGGGCCATTGAGAAGAACTACTACACTGGTTTATTATCTATATGAAATGGGATTCCATAAGATGAAAATGGGGTATGCAGCCTCTATTTCATATATACTCTTTGCCATAATCTTGTTGTTTACCATAATACAAAAAAAGCTTATTCAGAGGGGATAAATGGTTATCAAAAAAGATCTTTCTTATAAGATAAAGAGATATATAACACACTTTCTACTTATACTCATACTGCTATCCACACTATTTCCCCTATATGTTATGATAGTTACATCTGTAAGGGAAAGTGGAAATATTTTACCAAATATAAGAAGCCTTATTCCAAGAAATATAACACTTCAAAACTATATAGATGTATGGAAAAGTGGTAATTTCCATAGATATTTTTTAAATAGTGTAATAGTTACTACATCGGTAACTCTCCTTAATGTAATCTTTGATTCCATGGTAGCATATGCTCTTTCTCGAAAGCCCTTTCCTGGGTCAAATATCATACTCTTTATAATAATTGGCCGCATGATGATTCCGGCACAGGTCCTTATGATCCCTATATTTATATTGATAAAAAGACTGCATATATACAATACCTATTGGGCACTTATTCTCCCTATTGCTGTTCAGGGGTTTGGCATATTTCTTATGAAACAGTATTTTGATGGTCTGCCAAGAGAACTGGATGAAGCAGCAAAAATGGATGGCGCAGGAGATTTTACAATACTATTTCGCATACTTTTGCCCATATCAGGTCCTGCACTCGCCGTTCTTATAATAAACACATTTCTCACTACCTGGAATGCCTTCTTATATCCGCTGATACTTACAAATACAGATAATATGCGTACACTTCCCATCGGAGTTGCATATTTTAATACCTTACAGGGAATAGATTATGTACACCTTATGGCGGGCTCTACTATAACAGTGCTTCCTGTAATAGCCATATTTCTTGCTTTTCAGAAAAAAATTATATCAGGACTTACTCAAGGTGCTGTCAAATAGGATTGCTTATTTACACGAAAAAATCTCATCCAGCTTTTTATTTAGATAAAGAATATAGAACTTGATTTTAAATATTCCCTGCTCTAATATTTTATAGAATTATAGAGAAACAGCTACACTCAGATACTTCTCTATAGAATCAGGAGAGATAGTCACTATCCTTACATGTTCACCATATCTTTTCAAAAGAGAAACTGCTGCGTACACATTTGCACCTGTAGATATGCCCCCAAAAAATCCTTCCTCTCTGGCCAATCTTTTCATCATAAATAATGCCTCATCATCTCCTACAAGAATCATATCATCTAGAAGATCAAGATCCAATATTGGTGGAATAAAACCTGCCCCTATTCCCTGGATATTGTGTTTACCACTTATACCCTGAGAGATTATAGGGGAGCCTTTGGGTTCTACCCCTATAATCTTTACCTTATTTCCCAATGCCTTCCTCAGGCATCTTCCTATACCTGTTATAGTCCCTCCTGTCCCTATACCTGTAACAAATATATCTATATCATAAGACATCTGTATTAAAATCTCAGGTCCTGTGGTAAGCTCGTGTGCAAGCACATTTGCAGGGTTTACAAACTGATCTGGCATAAAAGCATCCATATCTTCTCTTATCTCTTTGGCTTTTTGGATAGCACCCATCATTCCTTTATCAGGAGGAGTCAGAATCACTTCTGCCCCCAGCA
>JALVIU010000254.1 GCA_027028665.1 Candidatus Atribacteria bacterium
TGTGTAGATGGTTATCCCAATCACTGTGAAAATCTCCAGGAACTTGGATTTAGTGTACCAGGCTCTTTCGCCCAATACCTAAAGGTAGATGCAAAGTATGTATGGAGCCTACATGAGCTTACAAAGAGATATTCAGGGGAAGAGCTCTTCCTTGCAGGAAGCCTTGTAGAACCTGCATCTGTTGCATACAATGGTATAGTGAATAGGGCAGGAGGTATCCAGCCTGGTCAGAATGCAGTAGTGGTAGGGGCAGGGCCTATCGGCCTTTCTGCTGTAAATATCCTAAAACATATGGGGGCAGCCCGTGTAATCGTCTCTGAACCATCTGAGGCAAGAAGGGAATATGCAAAAAAGGTGGGTGCAGATTTTGTCATTGATCCACTAAAGGAGAACTTTAAAGAGGCGGTCCTGGAATATACAGAAGGGATGGGTGCATCACTGTATATTGAGGCAAGTGGTGTAGGAGATATTGTTATCCCACAGATCGAAGATGTAATATGGGAGGCAAGGGGTATAAACGCCACCCTTTTAGTTATAGCACGAGCACCCAAGAAGGTACTGGTAAATCCTGAGGTATATCAGGTAAGAAGGGCACGGATGGTAGGTACCCAGGGCCATTCAGGACATGGGGTATTTCCAAATGTTATAAGTCTTATGGGGGCAGGTCTTGATATGAGGCCCATAATTACCAAAAAGATTACATTAGATGAGGTGCCAGAATATCTAAAACTGCTCCAGACTGATAAATCTCAGGTAAAGGTAACAGCTGTTTTATAGAGAGGAGGAAAGAAAATGAGTAGAATGTGGATTACCACAGAAAACCCTGCCATTATCTTTGAGGATAATGAAGTGGGGAGACTAAAAAAAGAGATATGGGATGCAAGTGAGGAAGATATAGAACGTATACTAAAGGAGTATGATGTTCCATCCCCTGTTGAGCTTGCAAAACCAGGGAGTTATATTCAGACAACAGTAAGGGCACAGCTCGTGGAGGAGAGGAAGAAAAATGATGTGGTTTTGATTCCTGTAGGAAGCACAGAGAGACACGGTCTCCATATGAGCTCTGGAATGGATACCCTTGCTGTATGTACAATAGCAGAAGCGGTGAGGAGATACACAAAGAAACAGGGGAGACCTGTGGCACTTGCATGGCCCCCTATAAATTACGGCTCACACCCCTATCACCACATAGGGATGGCAGGAACTGTAAATATCCCTCAGGATGTAACAAAAGAGCTTTTGGTAAATGTGATGCTTGGACTCTGGAATGATGGATACAGGAAACAGATAATCATAAATAATCATGGTCAATTATGGGTGCTTGAATCTGCGCTTCATGAATTTATGTATAGGTATCAGCTTCCAGGCATCTTCCAGGTACTTGATTGGCACAGGGCAGTAAGGGAATTCTTCGGCCCCATTGGAAAGCCTCATTCTATGGAGACAGAGTTTATACACGCTGCAGAGGCAGAGACCTCTATTGCACTTTTGATGTTCCCTGATATGGTAGATATGGAATATGCACGGGATACCGAGACAAAAGGGTATCTCCCAACAGGACATTTTGATACATCTGTTGAGCCATTCCGCAGGCCTCATCGCTGGTCAGAGGGTGAAGGACATGCACCTATTGAGATAGTGGCACAACCTGTGGGTGTAGTGGGAAAGGCAACATTGGGAGATCCCAATAAGGCAAAAAGACCAATAGCTGCGATACTTAAATACCTTACACTTACTATTGAACAGATCCTTGAGGCATTCCCACCTGGAACAGTGCCTCCAGTAGAGGAGGTAACCTTAAGAACAGAAAAGGAGATGGAGCCATTCTTGAAGGAACCAGAATCCCCTGGATGGAAACCGGTTTATGCGCTCCCCAAGATAGGTTTTTAACTCTCTATAAGGGTGGTAAAATCTTTACCACCCTTATTTCTCCCTTGTTTGTCTTTATATTGTCTCAAAAAAACGAAAACTTTTAATCTATTTCTTCGTATTCACCTTCTCCTTGTATAAAAAACTTTACTTATTAGAAAACAATGAATTTGTGGAAAATGAAGAATATGGTAAAATATTATTAATCTATAAACACAAGTTTATTTTTAAGCTCTTATATAAAATAATAAAAGGAAAAATACTATTAATCACTCCCAACTAATAGATGAAGGAGGTAAATAGGTGAGGATACTTATAACAGGTGGGATGGGTTTTATCGGATCACATCTTGCAGATGCATACCTTAAGAAAGGGGATACTGTATATGTGATAGATAACCTCACCACAGGTTCCCTTTCCAATATAAAACACTTAAGGCAAAATCCCCTTTATGATGATAGATTTTTTACCATAGTGGAGGATATTTTAAACTATGAAAAGATGGAAGACCTTATAAGCAGGGTGGATATGGTAATACATCTTGCCGCAGCTGTAGGTGTACAATATATAATAGACAACCCTATATCTTCTATTATTACAAATGTAAGGGGTACAGAGATAGTGCTTGAAATTGCAAACAAATATCAGAAGAAAGTGCTTATTACATCTACATCAGAGGTATATGGTAAACATACTCATGCACCCCTTAGGGAGACAGATGACTGTGTATATGGGCCATCTTCCAGATTTCGATGGAGTTATGCAGCAGGTAAGTTTATAGATGAGTTTACAGCCCTTGCCTACCATAAGGAAAAAGGCCTTCCTGTAGTAGTTATAAGGCTTTTTAACACTGTAGGACCCAGACAGACAGGAAGATACGGAATGGTGATACCTCGTTTTGTAAAACAGGCACTCTCAGGTGCACCTATTACTGTATATGGCGATGGAACACAAACAAGGACATTTACCCATGTAAAGGATGTGGTTAAGGCTATTATGCTTCTTATGAAGGAAAATAGAGCAGAAGGTGAGGTGGTAAATATTGGAGGAAGAGAAGAGATTTCCATTCTATCTCTTGCAAAAAAAATAAAAGAGATGACCGAGAGTAGTTCCGAGATAAAATTTGTTCCATATGATGTTGCATATCCTAAAGATTTTGAAGATATGCAAAGGAGAGTGCCTTCCCTTGAAAAGCTTAAATCTCTCATAGGATACACCCCTGATACACCTCTTGATGATATTTTATATGATGTAATAGAATATTTTAAAAGGTGGGAGGGAATTGCTTGGTGAAAGGAAGGAAAATGGGACAAAATATTTGTAGGGAAAAAATACAAGAAAAATGGTAAGAGCAGTAACAGTCTTTATTCTTACGATTATACTTATCCTAATAATAGAAAGGGTGGCCAAGAGGTGGGGTTGGCTTTCTTATCCACGTTCTGATAGATGGCATAGAAGACCTGTTGCCTTATATGGAGGTGTAGGTATAGTATTGGCCATATATTTGTCCCTTTTTCTCCCACCGTATCCTGATGGAAGAACTATTTTATTTCTTATCTTTTCCTTTTTTATATTCCTCATAGGATTCTTGGATGATGCAAGACCCCTTTCTCC
>JALVIU010000255.1 GCA_027028665.1 Candidatus Atribacteria bacterium
ATACCCGGGGCAAGAGATATAGCAATAGAATTTCACTCTGTATCTAAAACATTTAACATGACTGGATTTAGAATAGGTTGGGTTTTAGGAAGAGAAGATGTAGTTCAGGCTATTGGAAAGATAAAATCCAATATAGATTCAGGAATATTCGAACCTATTCAATATGCAGCTATAGCTGCATTAAAGGGGCCCAAAGATCATAATAATAAGATGAAAAAAATTTATAGAGAGAGAAGAGACCTTATAATAAAATGGCTCAGAAAATTGGGATGGGATATAGAACCACCAAAGGCAACTATATATGTATGGGCAAAGGTTCCAAAAGGATTTACTTCTATGGAATTTAGCGAATTACTTCTGGAAAAGGCCCATGTAATCGTTACACCAGGCAACGGGTATGGACCATCTGGAGAGGGATATATACGCATTGCTCTCACAGCCACATGTGAAAGAATTGAAGAGGCATTTAAAAGAATAGAAGAGGCTCTAAAATATGTAGATATAAGGTTTTAAGAGGGCTTATGCCCTCTTTTTCCACATAATCTTACCTTCTTCTATGAAAAACTCCAAAACTCCCTCCTCTTTTAAACCAGAGAGAAAACCCTTTACAGTGGAAAATAAAAGTAGTACTTGAATAAGGTCTGGCTCTATATTTAAAACCTCTATAAGATGGGAAAAAAGTGCCTCTGAAGATAGGGGTTCATCTTTTAATATCTTTAATATAAGTCCCTCTATCATAGATATATTTTCCAAATTTAGCTCTATCAATCTCTTTAGTTTATGAAAATCCATAAGTTCTCCATGACCAGGGACAAAAAATTCTTTGTCTGTATCCTTTAATTTTTCCAATGCCTGTTTTTCCTGGGATACATCATATAGATAACCCAACTTATACTTATTCATCACATTCTCCGGCATTACTACATCCCCTATGAAAAGTATGTCATTATAGCTTATACCTATTTGAGCTGGCGAATGACCATACAGAGGAAAGATAGATATACCTAAATCACCAAGGAACTTAACGGTTTTTTCTTCCTCTACGATCATGTCTATATAGGAAGGTTTGCCTTCTGTAAACTTCGTACGCATATCCGAAAAAGGAGCACCTCCAAAAAGGTAAATGGGTTCAAAAACAGGATTTTCTATAAGAGCCTTCTCCATCTTAGAAGCAATCGTCCATATATTTATTCTTTTTCGAATATAATTATTTCCTCCAAAATGATCTGCATGAGAGTGGGTGTTTATAATGCCTATAATATTTCCATCTAACTCCTCTACAGCCTTTATAATTTTTCTTCCATAACTTTCATCAAGTCCTGTATCTATCACTACAAATCCTCTATCTGTTTGTATCAAGCCGACATTTATAGGGCCAGTTATACAGTATACATTTTCTTTTACTTGTTTAATCATAAGTACTCCTTCTATATTTTTTTATTTTTCCACTTGCTTTTTAGTATAACAAACTATATAATAGTAGTAAAGTACATAAGTCAAATATTATAGAGGGAGAAAAAAATGAAATCCATAAAATTTGGTACAGATGGATGGAGAGGTATTATTGCTGACAACTTCACTTTTTCCAATGTAAGAGTAGTTATTCAAGGTATTTCAGAATATCTATTAAAACACTATGGAGAAGAAGCAAAGAAAAGGGGTGTAATAATAGGCTATGATACCCGATTTTTATCGAAGGAATTTGCACTTGAAGGGGCATTGGTATTTGCAAATAATGAGATACCAGTATACTTCACACAAAGAGAAACTCCCACTCCTGTTATAGCCTTTACAATAAAAAAGTTGGGCCTTACTGGAGGAATTTCTATTACTGCAAGTCATAATCCACCAAAATTTAATGGAATTAAATTTATACCTGACTATGCAGGTCCTGCAGAAGATGAAATTACAAATGAAATAGAAAAAATCATAAATGTGGTCCAGATTAGAGAAGATGTAAAAAAGATGGATTTTAATGAGGCACGAGAAAAAGAACTGCTAAACTATGTTGAACCTTCTCGTGACTATATAGATTGTCTAAAGAATAAACTTGACATAGATGTAATAAAAGATAAAGGGCTAAAGATAATAATAGACAATATGTACGGCCCAGGAAGGGGCTATATAGAGAATACACTTGAAGACACAGATGCAAATATGCTAGCTATACACACAGACCACAACCCTCTTTTTGGAGGGCTTATCCCTGAACCTGTACCAGGAAACTTACAAGAACTACAGTTTATGGTAATAAAGGAAAAAGCTGATTTAGGTCTTGTTACAGATGGAGATGCAGACAGATTCGGGCTTATAAGCAAGAATGGAATATTCATACATCCCAATGATGCACTTGCCCTACTTCTCTATCATCTATATGAACATAAAAAATTAAAAGGCAATATAGTAAGGAGTATTGCAACCACACATTTCCTGGATAGAATCGCTAATTATTACGGATTTAAAACCATTGAAACCCCTGTAGGTTTTAAATATATTGCAAAAACAATGAAAGAAGATAAGAGTATACTTATGGGTGGGGAAGAAAGTAGCGGATTTACTATAAGGAATCATATATTAGAGAAGGATGGAATGTTTGCAGATCTTTTATTCGTAGAGCTATATGCCTATCTTAACAAAAGAGACCTTTCATCTGTAATAAAAGATCTAAAAGATAAGTTTGGATACATATATAACAAAAGATTTAGTATATTCCTTGATGATATAGAAAAAGAGAAGATAATGAAAATACTTGAAGACGAAAAGGATCCTAATTTTAAGATGGGAAAACCTACAAGAAAAGAAAAGATAGGAAATGCTATGAGGTTTACATTTGAAGACACGACATGGCTTCTTATAAGACCTTCAGGGACTGAAGATATGATTCGCTTATATATAGAGGCTGATAGTGAAGAAAAAATAGGGTTTTTATATGAAGACATTAATTTATTCCTAAAATCTATAAAGGGGGAATGATTATGAAGGTGGCACTTATATCAAGTGAGGTAGTTCCGTTTGCAAAGGTAGGAGGACTTGCAGATGTCGCAGGATCTCTCCCTAAAGCATTAGAGAAAAACGGAATAGATGTAAAGGTATTTCTTCCTAAATATAAAAAGATAGAAGAAGAAAAATTTGGCTTAAAAAAAATTGCTTCTTTTGTAAGTGTTCCTATAAAAGATACAGTAAAAAATGCACATATATGGGAAGGAAAGATAGGTGAAGGTGTACAGGTATTCCTTATAGAAAACGAAGAATATTTTGGAAGAGATAACATATATGGTTATTATGATGATCCAGAAAGGTATATTTTCTTTTCGAGGGCCACAATAGAGGCATCAAAAAGATTAGGTTTTGCCCCTGATGTAATACATGCAAATGATTGGCAGACAGGTCTTATTCCTGTATATCTGAAAACACTCTATAAAGCTGATGAATTCTTCAAGGAAACGGGAACTCTATACACT
>JALVIU010000256.1 GCA_027028665.1 Candidatus Atribacteria bacterium
AGGGGAAATACCATATGCACTACTATCCATGGTGCTTTTTCTCCTGCATATGCATATATGATAAGTGAGAGTATTGACCACCATGTGGCAAGCCTAAATAGAGAACTTTTTTTATATAAATCTACTACCTTTTTCCATGCTATAGCTATTCCTCCGAATATAATGTATATCAGTATGGGTTCATATAGAGCAATTAGTGGAAGATAATAGGTAGGAGGTCCCCCTAATCTTTGTTTTTTATGCTGTACCCACCAATATTTAAGCGCTGTACCTAAGCCAAATATACCCTTTGGATACACAAAAAATGATGTATAGAGAGCTGCGTATACTACAAAAAATACTATAAAAAGTCTTACAAATAGATCTTCATTAAGGCCATAATGAAGAAATACCTTTGTAGGTTTTATTTTTTCTCTTATTATACCTTCATATAGCATATATAGGAATATGATAAATGCAATGATGTATGAATTTTCTTTGCTTGTAAATATAAGGGTCCAAAAAAATGCAGCAAGGTACCAATACCCTATATATTTTGTATCTATTATCTTTGAGACAAAATACATAACCAAAAATCCAAAAACTACTATATATATATCATTTCTTATGAATCTGCCATAATATGTAAGAGTGGGGGATATAAGAAATAGAACTGACATAGTAATTTTTGCAGGCCTTGATAATTCTCTTATAAAAAACGGGAAAATTACAAGGAATGAGCCTAAAAGAGCAGGAAGTAGTCTTGCTGTAAAGTTGGATGCCCCAAATATAAGATATATAAGAGCATTTGTGAAAAATAGAAATGGGCCATGCATCATAGGATTATATGCATAATCATAGCTTTTTATTATTTTGTATGCATAGTATGCATGCAAACTTTCATCATGATGGAATGCACGTACTCCTAATTGAAAGAAATGAATAAAAAGTGCAATTGCCCCCAATATAGCTATGTATAAAAGGTCACTTTTTTCAATTTTAAATGTTTCTTTTAGTCTTATCCAGACGTCCTTTAAGTCGTTTTTTATGCTCATATATTCACCTCTTTCTTTGAAACTGTTAAATTATATCATAAATATGGAAAAAATGTAAGTGGAGCATAAATTTCTATATATAACTTGAAAATGATTAAAAAAACTATTATACTAAAGATAAAATTTAAATATAAACATGGAGAAGGTCATGGAAAAAATTTTAGAAAGCAAAACCATTAATATTAGGGTAACTGATAAAGGGGAGTTTTTTGTTTACGATAAAATAGGGGATATCGAGTGGAATATGGGAGAAGATTTTGTGATGGCCCAACTTTTTTTGAAAGATGGAGATATTATTCCCCTTACTAATTTTAATATAAAGGAACTATTTAATACTGCTATCCTTATTTATGAAGATAAAGAAAAAGATATATCTATAAGGATAAATTTGAGACTTATTCCCCCAGGAGATAAGTTTGATATTGTTATAAATGGAAGAAGTAAAACACCAATAGAGAAATTGGTATTTTTAAAGGGCGCTTTTTCTATAGAAGAGGGCTCTGGTGGTTTCTATCTTTTACCTATTGAACTGGGTAAAGTCTTTTCTCCTGATGGATTCGCAGGATCAAAAGAGTTTTCTCCTGGGGAACTGAGTATGTTTATGTATGGTATAATAAATGATACTTCCCTCCTTCTTCCTGTATGGGATGATCCTTCTCTTTCTATCTCTTTGATGCGAGATAATAATGCCCTTGTAGCAAGTTTTATTACTCCTAAACTCCCCCAGAGGGTTCAATTTAGGATTATACCAGAGGGAGAAGTGGAAAGCTTAATCCATGAATATAGGGAATATATAAAGAGAAAGGGCTATATATTAGAATGGGAAGAAAAGCTAAAAGGAAGAAGAGAAGAAATTCAGCAGCTATTAGTGTCTGGTGTATTTGATTTACAAAAAATAGATGATGAAAATCTATTATCCTTTATGGAACATGCAAGAAGAGATCTTAAAATCTATCATCTTGGCTTTTCTACGCTAAGATATGAAAAAGATGAAAAAAAAGTGATAGAGAAAGGAAAAGAGTTGGGCTATCCTGTTTTTTCATCAAAAGGTGAAATCTCTATGTACTATATGGATACACCACTGGGTGAAAAAAAGATTGAAAGAAATAATGTTATCTTATCTGCCACCCAATTAAAAGAAATATTTTTACCCTGGGTAGATATTTATATGGACATTTCTTTTGATTTATCCCCTTCTTTTTATCCTTTATTTAAGATGGTATATGGAGATATAGTAGAGATGCAGGGGAAACCTACAGGGCCCTCATCTTTTGATGATTATATGTTGGATTTATTATTTTTAGGCTTTTTCCCCTGGTATCCTGAGTGGCTTTTACCAGAGGGGAATTATTGGAAAAAAGAGGAAAATGAAGATACCAGGGAGGAATATCTTTCTATGTTTGAAAGAATTCCATTTTTTATGATGGGAGAAGGTGGATGGGGAGAGGATATGCACCCCTTTGATATCTTTCTGAAAAATATGGAAGAGATTATACTTCCTTTTAGAGAGCTTATCTTTGGTAAGAGGATTATAAGATTTGAATATCTGGATGATAAAGGAAATGTAATTTTTGTAGAGTTTGAAAATGGTGTAGAGATTATAGTAAATAAGGATTTGAAAGACTATGAGTGTTTTTCTACTCTCTATGGAAAAACCTTCCTCCCCCCCTATGGATACATAGTATCATCTGATAGATTCCTTTCATTTCATGCCTATGGGATAAATGACCATAGGGAAAACAAGCCTCTTTTAGTTTCTGTAAGGACTCTTGATGGTAAAATCTTTAAAGAGACAACTAAATTAAAGGTTTATCATGCATTTGGTCCTTCTACGTTTAAGTTTATGAGAAAAATTATTGATGTAGGAGGAGAAAAAATATATACGATAAAGACTTAGATTTTATAATTATTTTTATGTAATTTCGTTTTTTAGCAATTTTGTAATTGATTTATAAGTGTTTTTTAAGAATTAAAAAAACTATAAAAAATTATCTAAAACTATTTACAAATTCGCTAAAAAGTTGTACAATATTTTGTCGTCGAAAATAAAATTATAGAAAGGAGCGGGATAGCTAAGAAAGAATGAAAAAGAGATTTGAAAGTATTTCTATGTATGGGTTTACTTCCCTTCACATCCTCTGGCTTACCCTCCTTTCATACCTTCTTGTAAGGATCTCTTATGTTTTTTTACTAAATAACTATGAAAGGGGTGATTACAATGAAGCATTTAGGTGAACACATTATACTTGAACTTTGGGGCTGTGATCCTCAAGCACTCGACTCTGAAGAACTCGTTACCAAGATGCTCCTGGAAGGAGTTGAGGCTTCAAAAGCTACTTTACTAAAGATTAACATGCACAAGTTTTCTCCTCAAGGTGTTACCGGTGTTGCTGTACTTGCAGAATCGCATATATCTATACATACATGGCCAGAACATGGCTATGCAGCCCTGGATGTATTCACCTGTGGTGATGATGTAAGGCCAGGGGATGCAGTGCCTGTTTTTGAGAAATATCTAAAACCTAAACATATAGATATAGTAAATCTTAAGAGAGGAGTAACACCCAAATGACTGAAATATGGTTCACTGAACGTCAAGAGGAACATTCTGGCCTTACTGTACGTGTTAGAGATGTTTTATTCTCTGGTAAATCAAAGTACCAAGAGATTCAGATCTTGGATACATATTCCCTTGGAAAAGTACTTGTATTAGACAACACATATCAAACCACTGAAAGAGATGAGGCCTATTATCATGAGGCCCTCGCTCATATCCCCTTATTTACTCATCCAAATCCCCGTCATGTCCTTGTTGTAGGTGGTGGAGATGGAGGCACCGTAAGAGAGGTTTTGAAACACAAATCTGTGGAGAGTGTGGATCTTGTGGAGATTGATGAAGTTGTAGTGAGAGAGTGCAAAAAGCATATGCCTACATTGAGTAAAGGCTTTTCTGATGAAAGGGTTAGTGTGATATTTGAGGATGGTGCCAAATATGTAAAAGAAACAAATAAGAAATATGATGTGGTGATAGTGGATTCCCCTGATCCTGTGGGACCTGCTGTGGTCCTTTTTGAAAAGGAGTTTTATGAAAACATAAAAGGGATACTAAATGATGGGGGACTTATGGTGGAGCAGACAGAATCTCCTCTCTTTAGTAAGGATTTTGTGATAAATATTAGAAAGACCTTTTCAGAGGTATTCCCTATTGTAAGGCAATATCTTACTGTAGTATATACTTATCCTGGTGCTACATGGTCATTTACAATGGGCTCTTTGAAGCATGACCCTCTTAAAGTAGATGAGGAAGAATTAAATAAGAGATTTAAAGGAATGGAAACGAAAATATATTATCCTGGGATTCATAAGGCCTTTTTTGCATTACCAAGATATATAAAAGAAGAGGGGTAATTACCCCTCTTCTTTATTTAAGTCATATCCTAACCTCTCCAGTACTTCATTGGTGAAATAGAGATAATCTCTATAGCCTGATGAATTCATGTTTTCATATTCAAATATAGTCTTTCTCTCCAGAGGTAATGCCTTTATTCTTGTATTCTTTCTGATTTTTGTATTAAATACCTTTTCTCCAAATTGATCATTCAAAATTTCTTCTACGATCTTTGTTATCCTTTCTCGTGCATCATACATTGTGATGAGATAGCCAAGTATCTCTATATCTCTTTGTGTGAGATTTCTTACTTTTTGTATAGACTTCAAAAGCCACTTTATTCCTATGAGCGGAAAGTACTCACATGCCACAGGAACTATTATATAGTCTGATGCAGCCATAGCATTTAGCGTGAGAAGCCCGAGATATGGTGCTGTATCTATTATAATGAAATCAAAAAATTCTATTATGGGATTTTCAAGGGCTGCTATAAGTCTTGATAAGTCTCCATTCATAGTTTGTGCAAGTTCCATATCTACAAGAGATAGATTTTCTCCTGCGGGTGCAATATAAAGATTGCGTGTGTGAGTTTCTGTAATAATTGTACTTATATCTTCTCTTCCTAATATTACATCAGATAGACTCTTTTCATCATCTTCTAATTCTCTGTATAATGCATGTGTAGCATTACACTGTATATCAAGGTCTACAAGGAGTACTTTGTACCCCTTCATGGCCATTCCAGCTCCAAGATTTATTGCACTGGTACTTTTTCCTACACCACCCTTTTGATTTGCAAATGTTATAACAGGATGTAGTATTTTTTCCCCTCTTTTTACATCTTCTCTTGCCATCTCTCTTTTTAACCATTCATCCAGATCCTTTTTCTTTATATTCCAGTTATTTTTTGTTTTTATAGCTGGAATAAGGCCAATCTTTATATATACCTTTAGTGTATCAGGGGATATATTTAAATATTCTGCCCCTTCCTGGAGATTCATCAATTCTTTTCTACTCATTGTGTTACCTTATCACTATAGGTTTTACACCAAGGGATTCACATACGGCAATAAGTTCAGGTACATAGTATCCTACTGCTGCATGAATATGATTGGCAGAGAATGTATCTGCAAAGTTTTCATAATTTACGTTGAACTTTGCGTATATATGAGGCCACTCATATGTGGTTTGTTTTGCGAGCTCTTCCATCTTATCTTTTGGTAATTCTACAAAACTTCCTGTAAATATGTGCATAACAAATTGTCCTTCCACTCTTACAATTCTTGCAAATGTTACTATATCTGCAGGTGCACCATAAAATGCAACAGATGCACCTCCTCCTCTGAAGTAGAATTCAGATGCAGGATAAAGGGTTACCTCTTTCCAGTTTTCTCTATAGTCATCACTTCTTTTTGCAAACCATGGGGCATGTTGCCCAGAATTTACAAGATCAAAGAGATCAAGATCTTTGTGATAATGTCTTAGGTCTGCAAAAAGTACAGGAGTCCCTGATAAAAGATTTAATATTTTCATGGTAAGTGCGCCATTGCTATCACATTCCGTAGCTGTGATTACAGGATCTTTGTGTTCATCTTCCCAATCTGCTATATCATTTAAAAGGGCCTCTGGGATATCCATTGTACAGTGATTTTCCCATTCTGTAAAATCAAGCTGTCCAGTAAGACCTAAGAAATCGATCCCCTCTTCTTTTACGAAGTCCTTTATGGCAAGATATAATCTTATCTGTCTTGCAAGTGTTCCATCAAGCCCAGGTGTAAGCATTTTCCCATCCCATTTTATCTCCCCCGCTACAGATTCTATCCATTCGAGTCCTTGTTTCACACGTTTTTCATCTATTCTCTTTGCGAGTTCTGCAAGGTGGAGCTGTCCTCTATGATATACATGCACACCCAACTGCTCCATCCACTGACTGGGGTCTACATGTCCTGTATACATACCCATAGATGGACCATCAAACTCTCCGTATCTCATGCCAAAGAGTCTTTCTGCGGCTTCTATTCCTTTCCTTCTTGCATCTGGGTCATGTTCTTTTAAGAAGATATCTATCTTTTTTTGAACATCTTTATCTTCTATATCTCCCAATGCTCTTCCGTATGGAATGCCGATCTCTTCCAGAGTTCCTGCACTTGCAAAAAATGCTACCCATCCAGGATATGATGGATTTATATTTCCTATAAAGAGTATAGGGGCATCTATTCTTATTGCTACTTGTGCTGTTAGGTCAGGAAAGGACCACACAGAAAAATTAAATACAACTATATCAGGAGAGAAATTATTGATACGTTCCGCCTGCTCTTTGGCAGTCTTCCAGTTCCATACGATTTCATCTCCTTCTAATACCTCATGACCTTTGTCTTTAAAGTACTCTGCGATCTTTTTCTGAAACTTAAAACATATTTCTCGTGTATTTTCAAAAACTCTTTTTCTCCCATCTGTAAATGAGACTATGCCTATTTTCATGTCTCTACCCCCTTAGTGTTTTATATATTAATTATATAAAAAACTTTTCTAAATTACAAGTCAAGAATACAAAATACAAAAAATTAGTTAACCGTTCTTATTTTATTGTTTGATTGTTTGACTTGATTTAAAATGTATAGTAAATATAGAATATAAAATATAAGTAAAAGAGTAATAATGAGATTCAGCGGGGATGTCTTTGCTGTCAAATGTGTCAAATGTTAAATATCTTAACTACATTTTATTTTAGTATTTCATATTTTTAATTTGTAATATTTTATATATATTATATTATTATGGAAAAGAAGTTTTATAGATATTATGGTTATTGCGACAAATAGCCCAATTTCAGAAAATGTAGAAGGGACCTGAGGAATTGTTGACATCATATTAGTTTAGTGTTACAATCTTAAAAGAGATAAAAGCTCATTTAATGAACAAAATTTCATTTTGGAAAGGAGTAGAAACGGTGTATGGATGGATGGGTAAAGGCTTAGAAGTAGATCTTACTTCTAAAGAGATTAAAGAGTTTGATTTATCAGAAGAGATTTTGCATAGCTATATCGGGGGAAGGGGGCTTGAGGCAAGGATTATATATGATAGATTAGCACCCCATACAGATCCTTTATCACCAGAGAACCTCCTTATATTCTCTACAGGTCCCCTTACGGGAACAACTGCTCCTACTCCAGGTAGATCCAGTATGACTACTAAATCACCCCTTACCGGTACTGTCTTTAATTCAAACCTCGGCGGCACATGGGGTTATTATTTGAAAAGTACTGGATATGATGTAGTTATCATATCTGGAAAAAGTGATATCCCTGTACTTTTGGAGCTTATTGATGGAAAAGTAAATCTTTTGGATGCACAACATCTATGGGGTAAAGGTGTAGAGGAAGTCACAGATTATATATATAGTAAGTATGGTAAAACAATAGGGAATCTACTTATAGGACCCGCAGGAGAAAATCTTGTTAAATTTGCAGCTATTATGAATGATAAGCATAGGGCATTTGGTAGAGGGGGAGTTGGGGCTGTAATGGGTTCAAAAAATTTAAAGGGTATTATTGCAAAAGGAAAAAATAAGATCCAGGTCTATGACAAGGCACGCCTAAAGGGTGTTGTATATGAGGCTAATAAATTACTAAAGGCAAGTCCTCTCACCTCTAAAGCACTTCCTAAGTTTGGAACATCAGTACTTGTAAATGTAATGAATGAATTTGGTATGCTCCCTACAAGGAACTTTAGAGAAGGACAGTTTGAAGGGGCAGAGGAAATATCAGGTGAGGCTATTGCTCAAAACTATCTCATAAGAAAGGTAGGTTGTTGGGGTTGTGTCATTCAGTGTGGTAGATTGACAAAGGCAGGAGGTAGAGAGGGTGAGGGTCCAGAATATGAGACTGCCTGGGCTTTTGGAGCAAATTTAGGTATATCTGATCTTGAAAAAATTATAATTGCCAATTATTATGCAAACGATTTGGGAATGGATACTATTACTCTTGGAGGTACATTGGCAGTAGCTATGGAACTTACCGATAAAGGGATAAAGGATACAGGTATTAACTTTGGTGATGCAGATAAACTTCTTAAATATGTGGAGGATGTGGCATATAGAAGAGGTATAGGTGATGAACTTGCAGAAGGGGCATATGAATTTGCAAAGAGATATAATGCAGAGGAGTATGCTATGCATGTAAAGGGCTCTACATTTTCTGCATATGATCCAAGAGGAGCCCAGGGTATGGGGCTGGGGTATGCAACATCTCCTCGTGGTGCATGTCACTTAAAAGCAGGTTATTCTGTGGGACAGGAGATCCTTGGTGTGCCAAAGAGGATAGATAGATTCTCTGCAACAGGGAAGGGTAGTATTGTAGCTCGTGCACAGGATATCTCTGCTTATATAGATTCTATTACAGTATGCCAATTTGCTGCTTTTGCTATTACAGAGTTTCTGTGGGCCAGGATACTCTCTGCAATAACAGGTATGGAAATAGAAGGAGAAGACCTTGTAAAGATTGGGGAGAGAATATTTAATCTGGAGAGATTATTTAATTTAAGAGAAGGATTTGATAGAAGACACGATACATTACCTAAGAGATTACTGGAAGAATCATTTTCAAAGGGTCCTTCTAAAGGAAGGGTAGTAGAGCTTGATAAGATGTTGGATGAGTATTATGAATATAGAGGCTGGGATAAAAATGGTGTCCCTTATGATTGGAAATTAGAAGAATTGGGACTTTCCAGATAGAGGTGAATTATGGATATCGAAAAATATAGAGATGTTTATGAACAATTTAAGAAGATAGGAAGAATTACATATGAGAAAAAACTAAACAATTCCCACAGTGGAAATATGAGCCTTAGAGTAGGAAATAGGATTTTTATAACAAGACGTGGCTCTATGCTGGGATTTCTGGAACCAGAGGATATTATAATGACAGGCTTTGAAGAAGATGATAGTGGTATAGCCCTTGCCTCTACAGAGATTGGTGTTCACAGAGCCATACTTAAAAAAACTGGTGCCCTTGCAGTAGTACACGGTCACCTAATAAAGGCAACAGCTCTTTCTCTGGTTCAGAATGAGATCATCCCTATAGATGTGGAGGGTTCATACTATATTTATAAAATTCCTGTCCTTTCCTTTGAGTATGCATCTGGCTCCACCGAACTTGCAGAAGGGGTATCAGATGCATTGCGAGACTATAAAGTCGTAATGGTGAAGGGCCATGGTGCATTTGCCATTGGAAATACCCTGGAAGAGGCACTTCAGTGGCTCTATCAAACAGAAAGCATCGCAGAGATTATATACTATGTAAAGGCTATGGGTTATGATGTGAAACAGTTTGAAAAGGATTACTATAAAAAGTGGTAGCTTAAAAGTTTGTTATTAATATAGTGAATACATATAAAAAAGGTGGCCTTGTAGCCACCTTTTTTATATGTAGATGGTTTAAAAAAGGGTTGAAACTTT
>JALVIU010000257.1 GCA_027028665.1 Candidatus Atribacteria bacterium
GCTTACCCCATAAACCTTTTTGTGCAGGATATGGAGGTCGTGGTCGTGGCATACCTCTTTTTCCCTCAATGGATGCAATAAGGGCCGTTTCTTCTCCACACACAAAAGCACCTGCACCCATTCTAAGCTCTATATCAAAGGAAAAACCTGTATCCAATATATTATTACCCAGCAAATTATACTTATAGGCTTCGGTAATGGCAATCTTCAATCTCTTTATAGCAAGAGGATATTCTGCCCTTACATATATATATCCCTGATCTGCACCAACTGCATATCCTGCTATAGTCATTGCTTCTAATACAGAAAAGGGATCCCCTTCTAATATACTCCTATCCATAAAGGCACCGGGATCTCCTTCATCTCCATTGCATATTACATACTTCTTATCACCTTCTGCTTTTTTTACAAAATCCCATTTAATCCCGGTGGGAAAGCCTGCACCACCTCTACCCCTTATACCACTTTTCTTTATTGTCTCGATAACCTCTTCTGGCCTCATTTCTAAAAGTGCCTTAGATAGAGCAAAATATCCATCTTCTCCTATATACTCTTCAAGACTTTCTGGGTTTATGACGCCTGTATTACGTAGTGCAATCTTAAGTTGCTTTCCAAAAAATGGTATCTCTTTTTGAGAGTAGATGGGTTTTCGTGTTTTGGGATCTCTAAATAGGTATCGTTCTACAGGTTTTCCCCCTACAAGGTGTTCCTCTACGATCTTTGGAACATCCTGAGGCCTTAACCTCCTGTAGAATACCCCTTCTGGGTGCACGATAGCTATAGGCCCCATTTCACAGGCGCCTACGCACCCCGTCTCTACTATACTAACCTTTTCTTCTAAATGGTGTTTTTTTATTTCTTCTAAGAATGCATCTTTTACCGAAACCTCTCCAGAGGATACGCAAGCAGCGCCAGCACAGAGAACAATCTCTCTTCTCTGTCCTTCTTCTCGACCTTTTCTAAGAGAAAGTCTCTTTTTTGCTCTC
The DNA here is from genome assembly GCA_027028665.1 of Candidatus Atribacteria bacterium. GTDB lineage: Bacteria > Atribacterota > JALVIU01 > JALVIU01 > JALVIU01 > JALVIU01. The sequence continues at coordinate 987 of JALVIU010000257.1, forward strand.
TCTCTTATCTCAGTTAGTTTACTAACATCCATAATATCCCCCTTATTAACCTTTATTTCTATACTCTTCTATAATTGATTCGATCTTGCCCTCCTCCAGCAATTTTCCATATAGTTCATCACCTATAAGCATAGCAGGCGCAAGACTACATGCCCCGAGACATCTTACAGGCTGAATACTAAACAATCCATCTGGCGTTGTAGTTCCAATAGGGACACGTAATATCCCTTTTAATTTTTCCAATACCTGTTCTGCCCCTTTTACATAACAGGCAGTTCCGAAGCAGAGCTTTATCTCATATTTACTTGGAGGAGTAGTGGTGAAAAAGTTGTAAAAGGTGATTACTCCATATATTTCACTAACAGGCACCAAAAGCTCTTCTGCTATAATAGGGATACTCTCTTCAGGGATGTAACCAAATACCTCCTGTACCCCATGAAGCGCTTCAATAAGCACTCCTTTTTTACCTTTAAAATCATCAAGTACCTCATAAAGTCTTTTCTCATCATATGGCATAAATGTCCTCCTGAATATAAATATTACTAAAATAGTAATATTTTATTTCTATTTCAGTATAACATAGTTTTGTTTATATTTCAATAATTTAATTTCGAAATTTCGAAAAAAATAATACCATGTTATACTTATCTTTTCTTGAAATTTTATTCTATACGTCTTCTACCTGTATAAATATTAAATCTCTCACCCCTTGCAAACCCAACAAGGGTCATACCTACTCTTCTGGCTTGCTTCACAGAAAGCGATGTAGGTGCAGCACGGGAGATAACTATGGGGATATGAGTGGAAATTGCCTTTTTTAATATTTCACTTGATATACGACCTGTAGTAAGTAGAATATAAGGTCGAAGAGGATTTTTATCCATTAACATCATTCCTATTACCTTATCAATGGCATTGTGTCTCCCTATATCTTCGGCAAAATAAATAATCTCAGAAGGTGTAGCAAGAGAGGCTGCATGCACACCTCCGGTTTTTACAAACATATCTGCTTTTCTTTGAAAGGCCTTCATAAGAGATATAATTTGGAGAGAGGAAATAGTATAACTATCTGAGAATCTATGGAAAGAAAAATTACTTTCCTTATAAAATACAATACCACTTCCACATCCAGAGCCAAGGACTCTATGATTAAAAGAAGGTTCTGTTGATAAATAAAATCTTGCAGTAAAATCCTTCTTGTTTATGGAAAATGACTTTATATTATCCAAACTCTTTATAATGCCTTCTGAAAAGAGAAAGCCATATGCCAATTCCTTTAAAAATTGAGGTATAGTGGTGAGGGTAAGGAATTCTTTATTATTTATATATATAGTAAATGGTATCTCTACTATTAGATCATCCCTCACATCTTCAACTCCGTATTTAAAAACCTTTACTATATCATACTTTTCAATACACATAAAACTATAGGAATAGGCCCCTGGGCCTATTCCTTTTCTTCCAGATATTCTACTGCACTCATTGCAGCCTGTGCACCATCTGCTACTGCGGTTACAATCTGACGTAGATTCTTTTTTCTTATATCACCTGCTGCATACACCCCTTCAATATCTGTTTTCATATTCTCATCTGTAATTATATAGCCGTCTTCACTTAACTTTATCTTTCCCTTAAGATAATCTGTGTTTGGCACAAGTCCTATATATATAAATATTCCACTTTTTTCTATTACTGATTCCTCTTGAGTCTTTACATTTTTTATTTTTATTTTTTCAACCCTTTTGCTTCCCATAATCTCTGTAACTATGCTATTCCATAAAAACTCTATTTTCTCATTTTTAAAAGCTCTTTCCTGTAAGATCTTAGATGCTCTTAGCTTATCTCTTCTATGAATAATAGTGACCTTTTTTGCAAATTGTGTAAGATATATCGCCTCTTGTACTGCTGTATCTCCTCCACCTACTACTGCAATCTCTTGTCCTTCAAAAAAGGCACCATCACAGGTAGCACAATAGGATACACCCTTTCCCGTAAACTCTTTTTCTCCTGGGACCCCAAGTTTTCTTGGTTCTGCACCAGATGCAATTATTACAGTCTTTGCTTTATACACATTGCTTCTTCCCACAATCTCCTTTATATCCCCTGCTAATGAGATATCTATAATTTCATCTGTTAATATCTCTGCCCCAAACCTTTTTGCCTGTTCTTCCATTCTCTTTACAAGGTCTGGTCCATCTATACCCTCAGGAAAGCCAGGATAGTTCTCCACCAAATCGGTAAGCCCTACCTGCCCCCCTGGAAGAAGCTTCTCAATTATAAGAGTATCTCTTTTAGAACGTGATCCATATATTCCTGCTGTCAGACCCGCAGGTCCTCCACCTATAATTACAATTTCATACAGCTCCTTTTTTTCAGAAAGTGTTCCGCCAAGGTTAAGATCAAACATCATTCCACCCTGCTCCATATCTTTCATCCTCCTTACTTTATTTTAGATAAAATTACTTACATAAAATATCTTTTCTCTTTTTATTATTCTCTTTTTCTTTTCTCAATTCACAGTCTTCTTTTAATGGGCAATATGCACATCCTGATATTTTAGCCAATAGATTTTTGCCCACTTTAGATAAGCCTTTTCTCAGCGTAAAGGTTTTCATATCTAACCTCTTTCAAAATTATATTGAATCACTATTATATATTATAACACTACTATCAAGAGGTCAAATATAAAGGAGATTATCCAGTGAACAAATAAGGCAGGCCAGAAGGTCTTTGATTTAAGGGCAATGTAACCAAGAATAATACCTGCAAAGAATGAAGAATAAATCTCAGGGAGGGGTTTTCCTATATGGAGTAAGGCAAAAGGAATAGCTTGAAGAAGTACTGCCCAAAAGAAACCTACATATCTATTTAGCGCAAAAATCAAAAAACCTCTAAATAGATATTCCCAGCCTACAAGATAAATAAAAAACAAAAATTCCCAATAAATAAGAATGGCAAAATTGTCCCTTGCTCCTGGGTATCTGGGATAGTATACATGAAACTCCGGGAATTTAAGTGCAGAATAAACAAGAAAAGGCAGAAAAAAAAGTGTAATAATGATTACATAATTTATGCCCTTTTTTAAATCTCCTTTAGAAAGACCGTAATCCTTAAAGGGGGATCTTGTAATCCAAAGGATAAGTACGGGCAGTAAAAACATAAGGAAGAAGCTATACCATGCCCAGATGGTATAGCTTCTCATCTCTATAATAGGTCTATAAGAAAAATACATAAGAATTATTGATGTAGATATAAAGAGGAGATCCTTTTTTTTCAATCTAATTTAACTACCTTTGTAAGATTTTTGGGATTATCAGGATTAAGCCCTTTAAACAAGGCTCTTTGTAGACCAAATTCGTGGAATATAGGTATCCAGAATAGATATAAAAATTCCTTATTTATATCTCCTGGAAGGCCCCATTCTTCACCTAAAAATACTACCTTTCCCCCCAGGGATTCAAGTTCTTTTGCAAGCTTTTTTTCCTCTTCAGGGAACAATGGAAACATAAAAACAAGACTCCTTCGAGTAATAATCGACTTAGGTCCATGCCTGTATTCTAAAGAATGAAACCCTTCTGAGAAACCTATAGACATTTCTTTTACCTTTAATGCTCCTTCCTGGGTAAGGCCATATGCATAACCCTGTCCCAAAAATACAAAGTGCTCAAATTCCCTTTCCTTGAGAAGCTCTTTTATCTCTTCTCTTTTGTTCAAATAAAACTCTCCAGCCTTATTTATAAGATCTATTCCAAAGATCTTCTCACCTTTCCATGTTCTGAATAAAAGGAGAAAAAATGTGACCATAGCGGTAAAGGATTGAGTCATTACCACAGACTTTTCCCGAGCCTCATCCAGTATAATAGATATATCTCCGATCTTTACAAGAGAACTCTCAGGTTCTGTGGTTAGAGATACTATTTTTGTATTATAATTTTTCTTTAGAAATTCACCAGCCCTTACTGTCTCTGTAGATTCCCCTGAGCGAGATACCAAAAATACAAGATATCTCTTATCAGATTTAAAGTGAATATCAGGAGAAAGCAATGCCTCGCCCCCAGGAATAGCCTCTGAAGGCAAAGAAAAAAGCTTTCTAAAAAAAGAAACCCCTATAAGACTTATATAATAGCTTGAGCCACAGCCCACAAAAACAACCTCATCATAGTCTTTTATATTAAGACTCTTAACTTCTCTCAACAATTCATCTTTTCTTTCTAAGATCCTTTTTAATGTCTCAAATTGAGACTCAATTTCCAATTCAGTATAAGTTTTCATACACCCTCCTTTCTTTATATTAAACTAAAATAACCTTTATACTTTCTATTTCTTTAATCTCCTCTATCTTTTCTCGATCCACAAAATGTGTGGTAATAAGTACATCTATATCTGAAAGAGGAGCTATCTTAAAAAAAGAAACCCTGCCTATCTTTGTTTCATCTGCCAGAACAATTTTTTTATGAGCGGCCTTTAACATAAATGTATTTGTTTGAGCCTCTTCCATATCCACTGTAGTTATTCCATCTTTACCTATTCCTGTTGCTCCCATAAAAGTAATATCCACCCTTATTCTGCTTAAATTCTCTACAGCAAGGTATCCCACAAAAGAGAGGTTATGTCTCCGCAACTTCCCTCCCAATGTAAATACCTCTATATTTTTTGCGTTCACAAGTTCTCTAGCGATGGGAAGGGAGTTCGTAACCACCTTTAACTCAATATTATGCTCTTTTACAAGCCGTGCAAGAGATAAAACAGTAGTACTTGCATCAAACAATACAGTCATTCCGGGTTTCAAATATTCAAATGCCTTTTTTGCAATTAAAAGCTTTGAACTTCTATTTTGTCTCTCCTTTTCATAAAAATCATATTCAAACCCTGTACCAAGATTTAAAGTAGCGCCCCCATATACCTTTTTCAGGATGCCTTCTCGAGAAAGTTCGGTAAGGTATCTTCTCACAGTATAAGAAGAGACCCCTAAGGAAGAGGCCAGCTCTTCAACAGTGGCCTCTTTTTTTTCATTTAATATATCCAGAAGTTTCTTTTTACGATCTAATTTACCCATTATAATATTCCCTCAAAATGTAATAAAAGTATAGTAAATTTTTAGAAAAATGTCAATACATTTTAGCAAAATGTATAAAACTTTTGAGCAATACATAAGATCTTACAACAAAATAATGAAACACAAAATTAACTTTAAAAAATATTTTAAAATATTTCTTAGCTACCAAATTATATAAGGTCCAAATTATACTGGATATGAATAAATATATTTGATTGTTAAAATTTTTATGATATAATGTATAATTAATTTTTTTATCTATGTGGCCCTGATTTTTTGGTCAAATACCGAAAAGGGAGGAGTGTTATGAAAAAATTAGGGATTTTCTTAAGTGTAGGACTTATTTTACTTTTAGTACTTTCCAGTTTAGCCTTTGCAGGGGAAAAATCACGTCTTGATGTGATCCTAGAGAGAGGGTATATACTTGTAGGTACAACAGGTGACTATAAACCATTTAGTTATCTAAATCCTGATACGGGAAAATATGAAGGACATGATATAGATGCAGCCAAGAAATTAGGAGAGGCCCTTGGTGTAGAGGTAAGATTTGTAAAAACTACATGGAAGACCCTTATAGATGGTATATTAGAAAACAAATATGATATAGCCATGTGTGGAATCACCCGCACACTATCCCGTGCAAAAAAGGTAGGGTTTACAGATCCATACATCAAAGTAGGAAAGTGCCCTCTTATAAGAAAGGCAGATAAAGATAAATTTAAAACACTTAAAGATATAGATCAACCAGGGGTAAAGATTGGTGTAAACCCAGGTGGTACAAACGAAAAGTTTGTCCGCGCAAATATAAAAAATGCAGAAATAATTATTATTCCAAAGAACCTTTCCATCCCTGAAAAACTGGCAAAGGGTGAGATAGATGTGATGATCACAGACAATATAGAGGCAATTATTGTATCCAAAAATATGCCAGAGCTCTATGCGGTGGATCCAGATAATCCACTTACCAAAGATGATTTTGGCTATATGATCCCCAGGGATGATTTTGCATTTCAAAATTGGCTCAACCTATGGATGCATCAGATGAAGGAGAAAGGAGAGCTCAAAAAACTAAGGGAGAAATGGATAGGAGAATAATTTAATATAATTAGCATCAGGGCCACATAGATAATTATAAGGAGGACGAGAAGAGGTGAAAGAAGATATAAAAGCAGTAGATGAAAAAATAGTAAAATATCTAAATAAAAGACTGAAGATGTATTTAAAACTACACGGAAAAAATGAGGATGTATCTTTTCCCAAAAAAAGTATCTCCGCAATATTTCACGAAATAGAAACAGCATGTGAAAATACTCTAAAGCCCAAAAGGGTAGCATATCTTGGACCTGAAGCCACCTTTACACATATGGCTGCAAAAGTGAAATTTGGAGAAAGTGCAACCTATATTCCTACAAAGGGTATAGGTGACGTATTCTCTCATGTAGAAACAGGTCGTGCAAACTATGGAGTAGTACCTGTAGAGAATACAAGTGAAGGTATGGTGAACTACACGCTGGATAGGATATTGGATTCTGAACTTAATATTGTAGGTGAAGTAATTATCCGTATATCACACTTCCTTCTTTCAAAAGAGACGAACATAAAAAGTATAAAAAGGGTCTACTCTCATCCTCAGGCTATTGCACAGTGTAGATTATGGATAGAAAGAAATATGCCCCATGCAGAAATAATAGAGACAAAAAGTACAGGAGAAGCGGCAAAACGTGCATCCTCTGAAAAAGAAAGTGGGGCTATAGGGAGCAAGCTTGCATCATCCATATATAACCTGACTATCTTAGAGGAACATATAGAGGATAGTGCACAAAACTATACAAGATTCCTTGTTATAGGGAGAGAAAAGATCTCCCCTACAGGAAAGGACAAGACATCTATTGCCCTTGCCATCAAGGATAAAGTAGGTGCACTCTTTGAACTCATGAAGCCTTTTGCCGAAAACAAGGTAAATATGAACAAAATAGAGTCTCGGCCAAGTAAACAAAAACCATGGGATTATATATTTTTTATAGACATAGACGGACACATAGAAGATGAAAACGTAAAAAGAGTATTGATATCTTTAGAGGATCTTACAACATTTTTAAGGGTATTAGGTTCTTATCCTAAAGAAAATCAGACATCTTAAGATTTCTTTATATGGACATCCATCTGGGGATAGGGGATCTCAATACCATTTTCGGCAAATGCCTTAAATATAAGAAAGTTAAATTCACTTTTTAAGCTATTAACTCCTAATGTAAGATCAGATATCCAGACAAAAAGCTTAAAGTTTAAGCTACTTTCTCCAAATTCCATAAATAATACCTCAGGTGGAGGGTATGCCATAACTCGAGGATGAGATCTTGCAATAGACAAAACTATCTCTTTTGCCTTTTCAGGATCTGAATTGTAAGAGATGGAAAAAGGTATATGAACTCTCATATCAAGACCTGAGCGGGTCCAGTTTATCACCTCTGTCTCTATAAATTTATAATTAGGGACAAGTATATCATGACTATCAAATGTCCTTACAATAGTATATCTTGCACCTATAGATATCACCCTTCCCACTTTCTCTCCTATAGTTATAATATCTCCTGGATTTATTGAACGATCCATAAGAAGTATAAGGCCGCTTAAGAAATTATTTACAATGGTCTGAAGTCCAAATCCTACACCTACACCTAAACTACCTGCAATGATAAGTAAAGATGAAAGTCGTATACCAATAAAGCTTAAAGACAAAAGTATACCTATAGTAGTAAAAAAATACTGCCATATGACAAGTAGATTCTCTACCCTATTTTTTTCTAAACGAAAATCCTTTGTAAGTCTTTTCTCAAGTAAGACCTTTGTAGTTTTTGCAAAATAAAAGCTAAGATAAAAGAGAATCAGTCCTACAATGATATTAATAATGGAGAGTTTTCTTCCACCTATAGAGAAAAATGGATATAAAAGCCAATATACAGGGCTTGTTGAAGGCTTTGAAAGATAGTAATAAAAAAGAAAGATACCAATTATAAGAATAAATCCATTTCTCAAAATAGATTTATCAGAAAAGCCCAGGATAGATAACAAATATTTAAAGATATAATAGGCAACAAAACCCCAGAAGAGGGGTAGTAAAAATTTTAATATATCAGTAGGTCCTTTTAAAAATGGAATAGTAATATATGTAAAGATGATAAACAAAAAAGGATAAGAAAAGAAGATACCTAAAAACGAAAGATACCTTCTTTTCTTATCAGATATATTACTTAAAAACTTAGAGATTCTCTTGTAAATATAAATCCTTAAAAATATGTATAGAGCCGTAAATATCCCTATCACTATAAGCTCATTATGGTGATACATTAAATATTTAACCAAAGACATAAAACTAAATGGAAGCATCTATTCTACCCTTTTCAGTGCCAATTTTTTTAAAAATAGTACCTTTTCTAATTTCAATACAAAGTTTCCCTCTTTCATAAACTTACTATCTGGATAGTATATGGTAATCCCTGATATCTGTATACTACCAAAAGAAGATGGATCTTTAGGTCTTCCAAGTTTGACTTCTATCTCTTTAAAGCTTCCTACACAACCACCTTTTACATTTGTCGCACTTATCGTAACCCCATCATAACCTTTACTCTTTATAAAAGAAATGGCATCCTCTTTAATCTCAAAACCCATATTATTCCCTCCTTTTCTAAGAGTAATGGGCCTTCATTTCTTTATTAAAAGGTAGATCCAGGATCTCCTCTATCACCTCTTTGGCCTGTCTCACAGACTTTGTCCGTATATCCCTTATGAGTAC
>JALVIU010000258.1 GCA_027028665.1 Candidatus Atribacteria bacterium
TATGTGTTTCAATAGGTGCATGTACTACATGGGGTACATGGTACCAATCCTCAAGTATATAATCTGCTTCCTTAAAGCCCTCTTCTACATCACCCTTTCTGATCTTTCTCAAATGGCCAATATTGGTGCCTGGTTGTGGATTAAGCCATGGAACAACCTCATAATTACCAAGATCGGGATGAATAAGGGGTGCATCCTCCTTTATTGCATCAAGGGCATTCTGAATAATAGGTAAGGGCTCATACTCTACTTTTATCTTTTCAACTGCCTCTTCTGCTGCCTCCTGAGAAGTAGCTATAACAGCTGCAACCTGCTGACCCACATATCTCACCCTATCTATAGGAAATATAGAATTATCTTTAAGGTACAGACCAAACTTCTCTGGATAATCCTTTCCAGAAACCACTGCTCTTACTCCTGGCATCTTTTCTGCATCCGATGTATCAATGCTCTTTATAGTAGCATGTGCATAAGGACTTTCAAGAACAGCTACATACAACATAGATGCACCAAATTCCAGATCATCTACATATTTTGCCGCACCTGTAATCTTTTCTACACCATCCAATCTTACTGCATTTTTCCCAACATATTTAAGCTCTCTCATGTCTCCCTCCTACTTCTTCTCAGCAACATCCAGAATTGCCTTGACTATAGTGTCATATCCTGTGCAACGGCAAAGGTTGCCAGCTATTGCCTCTCTTATTTCTTCTTCATCTGGATGTGGGTCTTTATTAAGAAGTTCAGTTGCAGTCATCGTCATACCCGGAGCACAAAATCCACATTGGAATGCATTGTGCTCAATAAAGGACTTCTGGAGAGGTGTAATCCCATCTTTCTGAAGTCCCTCAAGTGTAGTAATCTCCTGTCCATCTACCTCTATTGCCAGTGTAATACAACTTCTTATACTTTTTCCATTTAAAAGTACTGTACAAGAACCACACTCTCCCCTACCACAACCGTATTTAGGACTTTTTACACCAACTTTATCGCGAAGTACATCTAAAAGTTTTTCATTTGGTTCTACTTCTATACTTACACTATTTCCATTTAAAACAAAATTTATCTCTTTTTTCATAGGATCCTCCTAAACAAGCCTTGTACCATAAGCAGGTCCATTTCCATTCATCCTGGAAACAGCTGCTTTCAAGGATCTTTTAAATATCACACCACTTGCATGCAATCTATACTCTTTACTTGCTCTTACATCAGAGATAGGAGATATTGCCTTAAGAGCAATGGGTATAGCCTCTTCTATCACCTCATCTGTAATATCCTTTCCTTTGAGAAACTCCTCTACCTCGGTAGCACGAACAGGAGTGGGTGCTACTGCACAAAATGCTACTCTGTAGGTCTTATCCTCCAATGCAAGCGTAGCTACACCAGTTTGAGCAAGATCTTCACCATCATATCTTCCAAGTTTCACATAGGATCCACCAAATCTCTGAGAAATTACAGGAACTTTAAGCTCTTTTACAATATCACCTGGTTTAAGTACAGTCTTTCTGGGTCCTTTGAAGAATTCGACTATAGGAACATCCTTTTCTCCTTCTGTATTTACCACAGTTACCAGGGCCTCTCTTATAAGAAGCGATGGTGCAGAGTCTGCAGATGGCACTGCACTGCAGATATTCCCCACAAGGGTAGCCCTATTTCTTACACCAGTTGAAGCAACTGTACGAGCAGATTCCCAAATAACTGGAAAATCCTTTTTTACAAGCTCTGAATCTATCAATTCATTAAATGTAACAGCTGCTCCTATGTGGAGGAATCCATCTTTTACTTCTAACCTTTTTAGTTCATCTATGCCTTTTAGATCTATTACCATATCAGGAGTTATTACTCCATCATTTAGCATTACAATAAGATCGGTTCCTCCAAGTAAAAGCCTGGCTTTATCTTTATATTCTGCATAAAGGGAAGCAGCCTCACTTAAAGAAGTAGGCTTGGCATAATCAAAGTTTTTCATGTAGATTCTCTCCTTTCGCCTATTTTTCCTCAGGCATCTCCCATGCGACAATTCTTGCCCAGGCAGATTCAAGCTCTATTCCTTTTACGAGGAATGCACCAATATATGCCCTCTTATTACTGAGCTTATCAATGTCTCCACCTACATTTTCTGCATGTACTAATCCTTTTGGGAAAAGCTTTAGATGCATTACCTGATAAAACTCTTCAGGTGGGAACATCTCATCCCAGTTCTTTCCATATTTTTCCTTTAATTTTGCTTCTGCTTCTTTAAAGAGTTTTGGATGCCAATCTCTAAGAATTGTATTCATAGGATGATCTGCACTTCCACAATCTACACCAATCCACTTAAACTTCATTTCTAATGCCCAATCAGGAAAATCTGGACTTGGACCAGGATGTTTCACCATGTAACGTACTTCATCAGATTCTGGTTGATCCCATGCATATCTATGATATCCAGTATTGATTATAAGGATATCACCTTTTCTAATGTCAGCTTTTTTCATGAGCATCTCAGGTGTATATAAGCTATAATCTTCTACCTCATCAGAAATATCAACAACTACACCAGGACCTACCCATTCCTCTAAAGGAACTACACCAATAGGCCTACCAGATCCCACAAAATGGATCTCACCATCCATATGTGTGCCTACATGGTTACTGGACTGGATAATCTGCCCATTTGCTCCCTGCCCCATATGTGCACCAGCTATACGCTTGAAGTATTGGATTTGAAGGGGCATATAACTTGGCCATGGGGGGGTATGTACGCTGAGGGGTTGTGTTAGATCATACATCTTTGCAGATTCCTGAATTAATTTGATGAATTCTTCATTCGTCATAAGGATAAACCTCCTTTTTATGTTATAATAAAAAACAGCAAAATATTTTTGAATATATTATACCATATTGGTAGGCAAATTTCTATAAATATTTTATTTTTTTTTATTAAATTTTGTTTAATTTTAAAATTATTACCTTTTTTCGGGGAGTCTAATCAATGTCTATAGGAAAACTTTTTATTACATTTCTTATGTTATCATCGGCAAGCATAGGTGGTGGATATGCACTTGTATCTATGCTGGAAAACTATCTTACAAAAAATAATTTAATGGATGAGAGGGAATTTTACAATACACTATCAAAGGCACAATCCATCCCAGGTCCTGTGGCATTTACCATTGCCCTGCTTATTGGACAAAAATTTAAAGGAATAACTGGTGCTATAGTAAGTGGGATAGCTGTGGTTCTACCCCCTTTTGTATCTATACTCCTTTTATTCTATATATTAGATGTATTTAAAAATAATATTCATCTTATTAAATTCTTAAGGGGTGTATATGGTGCACTTCTGGGACTTATTGCAGGAGTCTTGTTTAAAATGATAAAAAATCAAAAGTGGCATACGCATAAGATCATTTTATTTATACTTGCATTTTTCGGCATACTTCTTCACCATAATC
>JALVIU010000259.1 GCA_027028665.1 Candidatus Atribacteria bacterium
GCAGCCACCAGAACTTTTTTTACCATGGATAACTCTTTTTCATCCATATAATTTCCTGAACGTAATATCCTCACCGCCCTGGCACTTGCATCAAATTCCACAGGAAGTGTTATGACCTGAAATAAAAGGGCAATAGAAAATGCAAGTATACCTATATCCATAAGTGATGGAGAATTAAATAAAAAACCTATAAAAAACAAAGGAAATGCAAGTTGTGAGCCTATATTTGCCACAGGAACAATAGCATTTCTCATGGTAAGAGGGGCATATGCCCTTGCATGTTGTATAGCATGTCCTACCTCATGGGCCACTATCCCCAATGATGCTACAGACCTTCCATAATAGTTATCTTCTGAGAGTCTCAAGACCCTGGCTCTTGGGTCATAGTGGTCTGTAAGTTTACCCGGTATAGCTACTATATCCACATCAAGGAGCTCCGGGCTATACATACCTGCCTTATTCAATATCTGGCGGGCAAGTTCTGCACCTGTGTACCCAGAACGTGATATTACTTGAGAAAATTTCTCATAAGTAGAAGACACTTTCATCTGTGCATATATAGCAAAGATCATTGCTGGAATAAGCAATAACCATGTCCAATCATAGTATAGGTACATAGCTAATCACCTCCCATTGTAAATTGTTCAGAGACCTTTGGTTTGTATCCACGTATAAACTCTTCCACAGAGATTCTCTTTTTTCCCTCTGGCTGAAGGGACTTTATAGATACTCCTCCCTCTCCACAGCTAACAATAAGTTCATTTTTACTCATCTTTACTATATATCCAGGTTTTTCTTTTATGTCATTTTTTAGGTCTACTTTGAATATCTTGATTCTTTTTCCTCTAAAAAATGTGTATGCACCAGGAGATGGAGAAAGGGCCCTCACAAGATTTCTCACATACACAGAGTCTCTATGCCAGGGGATATTCATCTCTTCCTTTGTAAATTTTCTTGCATACTCAAATCCCTCATCCTTCTGGGGAATAGGAGTAATATCTCCTTTTTCTATAAGATCTAAAGTCTCTACCAAAAGTTCTGCCCCCATCTTTGAAACTCTCTCTGAAAGTGTTCCAAAATCATCTTCATCACTTATTTCGGTCCTTCTCTGTAATAGTATATCACCCTGGTCAAGACGGGGATTTATATACATTGTAGTAACACCTGTTTCTTTTTCTCCATTTAAGATTGCACGCCTTAAAGGTTCTGCCCCTCTATATTTGGGAAGTAAGGAAAAATGGAGGTTCACTATTTTGTATTTTGGTATGTTTATAAACTCCTCTTTTAATATCTCTCCAAATGCTACAACTACTCCAATATCTGGTGGATGAGCCTTTACAAATTCCAGAAACTCCCCTTCACTTACCCTGGGTGGTGTATATACTTTAAGACCTAAAGAAAGCGCTTTTTCCTTTATCGGGGTAGGTCTTAACTTTTTTCCTCTACCTCTTTTTTTATCAGGCCCTGTTACTACTTCCACATTATGAATTTTAGAGAGATATTCCAAAGATGGTATAGCCACCTCGCTATTTGCCAAAAAAAGCACCTTCACTTAACTATCCCACCCTGTCCTTTACTATTTTCGAAAGCATAAATTCTCTTCTCCACTGTCTCACTATATCCTTTGATTCTTCATCATCTTCATCTATCCTTTCTATGAATAAAATTCCATTTAAATGATCAAGTTCATGCTGAATAGCTCTGGCAAGAAGGTCTGTAAACTCTCTTTCCACTGATTTTCCATTTTCATCCATATAAGTTACAATAACTTTTTCTGCTCTTGTAATAGGGAGATATAGACCCGGGAAACTTAAACAGCCCTCATCACCTCTCTGCTCACCAGATTTCCGTACAATCTCCGGGTTTATAAGAGGGAAGATAATGCTCTCTTTCTTATCACCTTCGGATATCACCTCATTGAGTACAATCACCCTCTTCAGCACACCTATCTGATTAGAAGCAAGGCCTATACCTCCTTCTACCTTTATAGTATCTTTTAGGTCTTTTATAAGTTTTTGTATATTTTCATCTATATTTTTTACCGGTACCGCCTCTCTTTTAAGTACCGGATCACCATATAGTACTATATTTTTTACCATCTTTCCCTCCTTATATAACATCTGGATCAATCTCAACTCTTACTTTAAAATCCCCTGTCTGATCCTTTTTAAAAAAGTAGGTATATGCACCTTTAAATAATGAGGCGCAAGATTCATATTTTTCTATTTTAAACAGTAGTTCCCAAAAATAATAATCTTTCTCTTTATGAGAAAAATAGGGCCCTGTAACATCTAAGAAAAACTCTCCTTCTCCTATGAGTACACCTTTTAAAAACTCTTTGAACGCCTCAAGTCTTTCTCTAGCAGCATCATAAACTTTTGCCCCCACTACAAATTTTATCATATTTGAAAAGGGGGGATAAAAGAGTTCTTTTCTAAATAGTATTTCTCTTCTGTAAAATGAATCTGGATCATCCTTGGAAAATGCAGCAAATACCCTGTGCTCTGGGTATCGAGTCTCTATTATCATCTCACCACTCTTTCTCATATTTATTCTCAAAAAACTCAAAACCAAGAATACGTCTTCTGCTGCATGATATGTCCCAGAAGAGAGCATATTATCTATAGAAAGCACACCTATAAAGTCAATATCTGAGAGATCAAAGTATCCAAATGAGGCAGATGTGCCAATAATAATATCATAATTCTCCGAAGTAAGAAAATCCTTAGGCCTTTTATCCTTAGATATCATCAAGATTCTTGCATCAGGTGCAATTTCACGTACAAAGGACTCTATACGCTCTATACCCTCTCCCCATGGTGCAAGATTATATCCACCACACGACGGACAAAAATCAGGTATGTCCATTTTATAGTTACACCGTGGACATCTAAGTTCTCTTTTCTTTGAAAAGTATATAAGAGGTATGTCGCACTTAGGACATTTAAAGACATGCCCACAATCTTTGCATACCAAAGAGGAATAACCTCTTTTATTTACAAATAAAAAAATCTTCTTTTTTTGTCTATACATGTAGCTAATACGATATGAAAGCCATGAGGAAAGCTCTTTACTCTTATTATCTTTCTCTAAAATAATTACATTTGGAAGTATTTTAGATCTTTTCTTTTTATCCTTTGAAAAAACTATTTTCTTATAACCTCCCGAAATAAGGCCCTTATAAGAAAAAAGTGATGGTTTTGCACTCTCAAGAATAATAGGTATATTTTCATTTCGCGCACGCTCTATCGCCACATTTCTCAAATGAAATATAGGATCTGTCTTCGTAATATACTCAAGACTTCCCTCTTCGTCCATAACAATAAGTAAGAGATTTTGTATAGGAAGAAATGGCCCTTTGGCAAGTGTAAAAAATGGGGCTTTTACGCCTTTTTGGATGCATGACCAGACTTCTCTCTCGATCTGTTTTTT
>JALVIU010000260.1 GCA_027028665.1 Candidatus Atribacteria bacterium
ATAAAGAAGTAATTACATGGACCTTTCTTTTTCCTCTTATTCTATTTTTTATATTAAGTATAACAATAGGTGGAAGCATAGGAGAAAATAAAGAGATCTCATTTAAATACGCACTTCTTGCTGATAACAACAGTACTGCAAAGATGATCTTTCAGAATATACCAATTCTCAAAAAAAAGGACTCTAAAGATCTCAAAGATGCCTTAGGGCTTCTTAAGAAAGGGAAGGTTGATGCAGTAGTCTCTGAAAAAAAGGGGAATTTTATATTTCAAGAAAATATAGATATCTATTATGCAAAGGAACGTCCTTCTTCCTCTATGGCAAAGGATGTGATAGAGGGTATATTAAATGAGATCAATCTAAGAGTATCTCTTATATTTCAATATGTAAAATATTATATGATAAAAAACTTTGCATTAGGGACTATGAAGACAGATATATCCCCACTCATTGAAGATATGAAACCTCTCCAATACGAAATGGTAGGCTTATCGACAGATGAAAATAAAAAATTTTCATATAATGACTATCTATTTCCGGGGATGCTATTTATGTTTTTAATAGTCATTGGTTCCTTCAATATACCTCTTAAAATCACATTCTATAGAGAAAGCGGGATATTGAAGAGATTATTTGTGACACCCATAGACTCAAAGATCCTGTTTACCGGGATATTCTTCTCTTCACTATCCATTGTAATCATTCAATATATAATATTTGCGCTCTTTTCAAAATATGTGATGAAGGTAACAGTAAATGTGTTTTCAAAAGAGATAATACTTTACTCGTTTATTATATATCTTTTCTCTTATACCTTAGGTTTTGTAATAGCTACCATTGCAAAAAATTCACAATTTGCAAATATACTGGGAAATGCCATCTTTTTCCCGCTCCAATTTTTAGGAGGTCTATATTTCCCTATAGATAATGCGCCCTGGGTACTTAAATGGTTTGTTCTCATAAATCCTCTTACATATATAGCTTCCCAGGTAAGAGATGCAATGGGGATCCTTGCATCTCCTTACCCCCATTACCTATCGTACCTTGTACCTTCTATATGGATCATAATAGGGGTATTAATTATAATAAATAAATTCTCATGGATGGGTAGTGAAGCATGAAGATTATATTTGTATCTTTTCTAAAGATGTTTTTCAGAAACAGAGGGGCAATTCTGGGTTCTATCATCACTCCCTTAGCATTTTTGCTCATCTTTGGTTTTGTGTTTGGAAAGCAGGATGCCAAGATCTATAAGGTAGGTACATATCCAATCCCATCGCAAAAATTCTTAACGGTTCTAAAAAGCCTTCCCACAAATGTTACAACATACAAAGATATAGAAGAACTAAAAAGAGATATAAAAAAAGGACATATAGATATTGGAATATATATAAAGAAAAAAGGATTTACATTTTATTATAATAAAAATGATATAAAAGATGCTCAGGTAAACAAAAAGGTTATAGGTACAATTATTGCAGCATACGAAAAGAGTCTAAAAAAAGGTATAGAGCTCTTTACGATAAAGACACATACTGTAAAGATAGGTAAAATAAAGGGAACATCTTTAGGATATCTTGTCCCTGGTATTATCTCTTTATCCATACTTTCATTGGGGATGTTTTCTATTATAGAGGTATTTTCAAGGTATCGCAAGTTAGGCATCTTAAAGAGATTGTCAGTCACACCTATGAACCCATTTTCCTTCATGCTGGGCGTTATTCTGGGAAGGCTTCTTATAGGGCTTATCACCGCATACTTTATTTATTTTCTCTCTGAGGCAATTTTTAATATAAAATTTGAAACCGATTTAATCTTATTTAGTATAAATATTCTTATTGCAGGTATCTCTATGAGTGGATTAGGGGCAATTATAGTACTTTTATTTAAAGAGACAACCACTGCAGCCAATGTAGCAAGTATACTCTTTACCGTAATGATATTTTTCTCTGGGGTCTATTTTCCCCTTACAATAATTCCAAAACATATAAGGATATTCTCATACATCTTTCCCCTTACATATGTGGCACAAAATATGAGGTATGTAATGGGAGTAGAATATATAAATTACCCATTTCTTATATATTCCAATCTCATTATGCTCGGAGCAGGGCTTTTGCTTTTAATGATAATAAGTAAAAGGTATATGGGAAAAGTAAAATAAACGACTGAAGCAAGGCTTGTACCAAGATTTTTTATAATTTTAAACGAATTTATAAGTAGCTATTGACAAATTTTAATTATTATGATATCTTTGTTTAAATATAAATAGATAAATTCTTGTGAAGGTAAGTAATCTTGCTCTATAGTCCCAGAGAGCCTATCAATAAGGTGAGAGATAGGCGACTAAAAGACAAGATGAAATGGGCCTTCACTCATCACTTTCGAAAGTTCTTGATGGACAAATAGAAAGTGACGGGTTCCCCGTTATCGGAGAGGGGTGTGATAGCACCTCAGAAATGAGTGCGTCCATTTGTGGACGAATAAAAGTGGCACCACGGGGATAAATATATATTAAGCCCTCGTCTTTTAAAAGACGAGGGCTTTTTTTGTGTCAAAACACAAAAAAGAAATTGAGGAGCTTTGAAAAATCAAATCATCACAATAGAAAGGGGGTGGTTATCTGGTGGGACATTGGATTTACACAAAGTGAAAAGAATTTGAAAAAATCTTACGGAGGTGAAATAATGAAAAGGATTGTATTAGGTTTACTTATTGTGCTTTTTGTAATGTCTATGAGTGTAGGTGGATTTGCAGGCACAAAGAAGGTAGCGGTACTTACTCCCTATATGGCATCTGTTACAACAAATCTCATGATAAAGACCTTTGAGTCACTTGCCAAAGAAAAGGGATGGAAGGTAATATTAATAGATACCAAGGGCGATTTTGGGGCACTTGCAAGTCGCATGGAGGATATGATAGTAAAAAAAGTAGATGCTATAGTGCTTGGCATGGCAGATCCTATACAATTAAAACATCAGGTAAAAATGGCACATGATGCAGGCATTCCTGTATTTGGTGGGGATGCAGGTTTTATCCCTGGAATGGCAATGAATGTGACATCAAATAACTATGAACTCTCAGCCATAATTACACCATATCTATTTAACCATATAAACAATAAGGGAAATATTGTAACTTTCATTCATCCTGCCCATCATGGTGTAAGAAAGAGACAGCTTGTAATGGAGGCGGTACTTAAGGAAAATAAGGATGTCAAGGTAATAGCTTCACATTTTGTAAAAGTTCCAGGTCCAATTGAAGATGCAAGGAAGGCCATGGAAAGTATACTTTTAGCTCATCCAGAAAAGGGTTCTATAAATGCAGTATGGGCAGCATGGGATGAGCCTGCGATTGGGGCACTTCAGGCAATAGTTGCAGCAGGTAGACAGGATGAGATAATAATAACAGGGATAGATGGAACAGATC
>JALVIU010000261.1 GCA_027028665.1 Candidatus Atribacteria bacterium
CCTTTAAAACAAAGGGGTCCATGGCCTCATTCCCGGGAAGATATGAAGACTCAATCCCATCACCTATCTCCACTGCCTTAACTGTAGGCAAAGACATAAGTACATATGAAAGACGTGCATCGAGCCTTTTTTTATACGTTGCAAAACTCCCAAGCCCAGGTGGTACCCAAAAGGCAATAACTTCTACCCTTCCCCCCAATGTATATCCCTGTTTTTTTGCATCATCTATAAGGGATATGCACTCCTTCTCCGTATCCTCCTCCAGCATAAATAAAGGAGAGGCATCTCTTCTCTCTTTTAAAGAGTCGGGGTCCAGGGTTAAAGACGGTGCATCTATCTTACCTATTCCCTTTACATAGCCCAATACCTCTATCCCTATCTCTTCCAAAAATCTTCTTGTAATTGCAGTAAGTGCCACCCTCATAGCTGTCTCTCGTGCACTCGAGCGTTCTATAACAGGATTGAAATCATCTATATATTCGTACTTTATTGCACCTGCAAAGTCTGCATGGCCTGGTCGTGGGATAGTCCTTGGGGGTTCTTTATCTTGAGGTCTTGCACCTCTGTTTTTAATAAATAAAGATATGGGAGTGCCTGTGGTTTCACCCTTCCACACTCCACTTATTATCTCTACCTTATCATGTTCCATCTCCATTCTTTTTCCACGGCCATACCCCATCTGTCTCTTCTTCAAAAACTCATTTATATATCCCTCTGTAATGGGCACCCCTTTTGGGAGCCCCTCTATTATTCCAATAAGTGCATCCCCATGTGAATGTCCTGCTGTAATAAGATTTATCACACGTATCACCTCTTCTATATAAGTTCCAGTTCCTTAAACACCTCTTCTACATCTTTTTCAAAGTTATCATCAAGCCAGATGGATAATGCCTTTGCCCCTTGATACATAAGCATATATATACCACTTATAGCTATTGCACCCCGTGATACTGCAAACTCCAAAAATCTTGTCTTAAGTGGATTATAAACAAGATCAAAAAATACCTTTCCAGAAAGTGTTATATCTGGTATAGATGGCATAGTTTCTACATATGGATACATGCCTAAAGGGGTAGTGTTTACCACAATATCTGACAAACTCAGGTCCTCTCTTATAAGATCTATATTCTCTTCCCATTGGATCACCTTTGCCCTTATAGGATATCTATCCCCTATAAGGTCTATCATCTCCATTGCCTTTTGAGGGGTACGAGCAAAGAAGACCACATCCTCTACACCACCCTTTGCCAGGGCATAGAGAACCGATTTTGCTGCACCTCCAGATCCATATATAAAAGCCTTCTTTCCTTTCAAAGAAATCCCTTTTATTTCAAGACTTTTACTAAACCCATACCAATCTGTATTATATGCGATAAGCCTTCCATCTTTTATATCTATTACATTACATGCATCCATTATCTCCACATCTTCTGAAAGCTCATCCATATATGTAATTACCTTAGTTTTATAGGGTATTGTAATATTTAAACCTCTTATCTTAAAGAGGTTTAAGTTTTTGAAAAAATCATCAAGCATCTCCTCTTTTAGGGGAAATGCCTCATAGTAATGAAGCATTTCTTTCCTCCTAAAAAGTGTATTCATATACTTAGGAGAAAAAGAGTGTTCCAAAGGATATCCTATAAGTCCAAAAATCGCCATTTTTTCACCTTCCTATGTTTCACGTGAAACTAATTTCCCAATCCCTCTCTGATAAGATAGGGGAGATGTGTGGGTGTAAATTCTTCCACTGCCAGAGAGGGAAGATACTGGCAGATAACTCTCCCCTCTTGAAGGGGCTTCCTCCATCCTCACTCTCCCTCTTTTGAAAGGGCACCCCTATTACTACTCTTTCCCTTTTAAAGAGGAAGATTCAATCTTTTTCCCTCCTCCTTCAGAGGAAGATGGAAATTCTAATCCTCCCTTTTTGAAAAGGAGCCAAACATCTTTACTCCTCCCCTTTCGAAGGAGGAGTTGGAGATAAAACTCTCCCTTCGAACGAACAGCCCAATGACTATTTCTCCCTTGAGGTAGGGGAGACCAAAAGGCATTATGGTCCCTCTATCGCCCAAGAAATCCGGGTGGATAAGATCTAAATAAGAGAGTTCCCCAAGGTTCTATATGTTTAATAAAGTGTGCCTTGAAAAATATTATACCACAAGTATAAATGAAGGAATATAGATAAAAATCTAATATAGAGAAAGAAAAGACCTGGAAAGCTTTCCAGGTCTTAAGAAGATATATTATTTTACAATAAAATTGATTTTTCCAAGGTTTCCGTATGTAACACTATAACTACCAGGTGTTAAAGGATAGAGAGGTGTCATGGTGCCAGTTATTACCAGTTCTCCCTTTTCTATCTTACCACCCGATGCAATTACTTGATTTACAAGCCAGAGCAAGGAATTCCATGGGCTTCCCAATACAGCCTTTGCATTTCCTTTTCTTACAACTTTTCCGTTATGAGTAAGGATCCCTTCTATTTTTGCAGGATCAACACTTTCGACTTTTAATACTTTACCAACAATAAAATAGGATGTTCCAGCATCATCTGCTATTACATCTGCCGCTTTTACCCCTTTAAGGGTTGTAAACCTTATAGCAGGGAGCTCAACAGCAGGAAATACACCATCTACATAGGTTTTCAATGTCTCTACATCCTTTATGGGTTTGGCAATACCCTTTCCAAATCTAAATCCCACTTCTACCTCTACAAAGGATTTCATGATCTTCGTATGATCTATAACTACACCATCTTTTAATTTCATATAATCCAAAAGGACACCATATGCAGGCTTATCTGTACCAAACTTCTTCTGACTCGGAGAGGATGTAAATGCCACTTTGTAACCTATTACTTTGGCCTTTTTCATCTCTATAAGTTTGCTTACAAGCCAGGCCTGGAGTTTGTATGCCATTTTCTCATCAAAACCTTTAACCCTTGGAGATATCGGGTCAAATGCCCTATTAAATGCCCTTCCAAAGAGAAGGTCTTGCTTTATTGAAACAAGTGGAAGAGTGTCGCTAAATGCAACAATACTACTTAGAAGAAAAATCGTAATAATTATACCAATTAATAATCTTTTTACAGTTTTCATGATACTACCTCCTTCTTTGATTCTTTGGTTTTTTAAAATATCTCTAATGAAAAAATTACTCAATTAAGTATATAATAAAAGAAAAGTAATGTCAATTAGGAAAAATAGTGTTATTAATAATATAAAAATAAGGTATGTTCTATGAAGAATTAGAATAAGAAAATTATTATAAAACAAGACCTTTGTGTAATTTTAGCTACAATAATTTAAACTTTTTTTACTTAAATATAAGAAAAATATAAAAGCACATTTAAACATATTAAAAAGCCTGTATTTTATGACAATGGCGCCCAATTTATGTGGCCATAAAGAGGACC
>JALVIU010000262.1 GCA_027028665.1 Candidatus Atribacteria bacterium
ACGTACAATAGGGGATATAAATATAATCCTTTCAGGGTTTGTTTTTCTTATTTTTGCAACAGCTTTTTCATAGAATTTATTTAATATATCAGGTCTTTTATTTAACTTACTGGTAACTTCTATTATAAGATCAAAAGATAGGAATGGTGGATAGTTTTTATATCTTTCAGATATAACTCTCCACCACCTTACTACTTTTTCTAAATTTTCTTTTGTGGGCTCTTCTTTAAAATAGTTTGCTTTATAGGCAAGAATCGGGATAAGTCCTACATCCAGACAATCACTAATTACTTTATCAAGATGTGTAAGGAACGGTTCATTTACCTCGTTTTTTACTCTAATTCTCACATGTGAAAATCCCATTTCCTTAAAATCTTTTGGTGCTTTTTTGCTGTAATATTTTATTCCACGAGCTGTTTTTGCCCAATCAACATCCATTCCCTTTCCTAAAAGTTTTACATACTCTTTAGGTAGTAGGGATGATGCTTCAGAAAGGACACTTAAAGAAATAATAAAAAATATAATTATAACTAATAAGAAATTTCCTATCTTTTTCATGTCTCCTCCTCTATTGAAAATCCGAGTTTATTAAGTCTTTTTTTGACCACTTTTAAATATTTTTATAAGTATGTGATCCCTTGAATAGACAAAGATAGTGAAGATAGATATTCTATCTTCACTTAAGACCTGAGATATTTTGGCTATGAACCCTACAAGCTCAAAAGGTAAGACTATATCGAACGTAAGAAGCCTCCAATCTTTTTATATTTCTATAATATCTTCTTTGTGTATTTTATTAAATTCAGAACTTGGTATTATTGTCGTGATTTCCCATCTGTCAATAATTGTAGCAAAACTGTCAGGATATAATCTTTTTGCTTTTATTACAGCAAATCTTCCTTTTCCTATATAAGGTTTTCTATCTTTTAACTATACATTAAAAATCTATTTTGGTCAATTTTTTTCGATGGCGTTATTTTAAATCTGGAAGATAGCATATCTTTGTTCCTTAAGTTTAAGAAAATTTCTGTTGGGAATTTTTGCCCTTTTCTCAGAATCAGGATAAACCGGCGTTAGGTCCGGGGTAGCTTTTGGTTAAAGTATAAGTTAATAGCATTACGTTCAAAGTGATCCTTGACTTTATGTTTGGTTTTGTTTATTATATTTTACAGAGAAAAATTATTGATTAATATAATAGAATAAAAAGGAGAGGATATTTGTGAATTTAAAAAAAGATATTTATATGGATGGATTAGAGAAATTTTCTGTATCCTGGATTCTTGGCCAGAATCTGTTTCTCATATGTTACTTTATACTTGGATTTTTAGGCATGTATCCTGTGCAAGTCTATAAAATTCCAATTCTTTCTCTCTTGCTTCTTCTCTGGATAATAGTAGTTTTGGTCTTTATGTTAAGGAAACATCTCTGTACAAATTGCTACTACTATAATAAGCTATGTCATTTAGGATGGGGAAAGATATCGGGGCACCTCTTTGCTAAGAATTCAGGAAATTATAACTTTGGAGGAAAACTTGCAGGGATCACGTGGATGTTTGTCTTAACATTTTTTCCGATAATCGGGATTGGTTTTGTTGTCATATGGAAATGGTTTTCTTTTTATTATACAGTTATATTCTTTAGTTTTATTGTTATGAGTGCTCTAAATTTCTTTATTCAGAAAAAGTCCTGTGAAAAGTGTAAAATGAGATTTATATGTCCAGGAAGTCTTGCCAAAGCAAAAAACTAAAGTGAGATCAATAGATATTCTGCACCGTTTCTTTAAAAAGGGAGTATATACATACCAGTTTTCCTTTATTTTGAACACTCCTTTACGCAATATTATTCTTTCTCCAAAAAACTTGTTGATCGTCTTCATCTGAAGGAAGATTTTCGAGTTCTTGAAATAGGTCCAGGTTATAGCTTTTTTAGTATAGAAGTTGCACAGAGAATTCCTAAAAGACATTTAGAACTTTTTGATATACAAAAAGAGATGCTTAATATAGCTTCTAAAAGATTTAAAGTTAAGTGGAATTTATAATGTAGGTTTTGCGTAGGGAAGTGCAGGAAATCTTCCTTTTTCCGAAAATGAATTTGATGTGGTATTTCTTGTAGCAGTATTGGGGGAGATTCCAAACAGAGATAAGTGTCTGGATGCTATATATAGGATCTTGAAACCATCAGGCTTATTATCTATAACAGAATAACCAGGTGACCCGGATTTTGTATCAATATCAACAGTGCGTTCTCTGCTTGAGAGTAGTGGGTTTGAATTTTTGGAGCTTTATGGGAAAGGTCATAACTATACCATTAATTTTAGAAAGCCTGAATAATTAAAGTGTATCCAAGGATTTTTTCTTAAGTTGAGAGAAGCATATCTATATGATGCCCTTTTCTTTCATTTTTAGAAAAGGGCATCATATAGATACCATTATCCAAAGCGTAAAAATTTTGCATTTATTGCCACAATCACAGTGCTTAATGACATGAGGAATGCACCTGCGGCAGGACTTAACAATATGCCATATTGATAAAGAACTCCTGCTGCAAGAGGTATAGCAATGAGATTATATCCTGTTGCCCATGCGAGATTTTGTACCATCTTTTTATATGTAGCCTTTGCAAGCCTTATAAGTGTAACTACATCTTTTGGATTACTTTTTACAAGAATAATATCTGCTGCCTGAATTGCTATCTCGGTTCCTGCCCCAATTGCGATACCTATATCTGCTTGAGTAAGTGCTGGTGCATCATTTACACCATCACCAGTCATTGCTACTGTTTTGCCCCGAGATTGGATCTCTTTTACTTTTTTTGCCTTATCTCCTGGTAGGACTTCTGCAAAGTATTCAAAGATTCCTATCTCTTTTGCCACCCATTTTGCGACCTTTTCACTATCACCTGTAAGCATTATACTTTCTATCCCCATTTTTCTTAGGGCATCCACAACTTCCTTAGATTCAGGTCTTATTATATCTGAAAGTGCAATAGCCCCAATTACATGATCATCTATTATTATAAATACTACAGTTTTTCCCTCTGATACTACTTTGGAAATTTTTTCATTATTTATTTTATATCCATATTCCTTCAGATATCCAGGACTTACTACTTTTACCTTTTTCCCATTTATTTCCCCTTCTGCTCCTTTTCCTGGTATAGCTTTAAATTTGTCAATAGGTAAAGTTTTCTTGGTTTCTTTTGTAATACCTTTTGCTATAGGATGCTCAGAGTTTGTCTCCACAGATGCTGCATAGGTAATTAAAGTTTTTCTGTCTGTATCTTTGTTAAGTATTATTATATCTGTAACTCCGAATTCTCCCTTGGTCAATGTCCCGGTTTTGTCAAATATAATTGCCTGGACCTTTCTTGCATTTTCGAATGCTATACGGTTTCTTATAAGGAG
>JALVIU010000263.1 GCA_027028665.1 Candidatus Atribacteria bacterium
AATATATAGTTAAATGGATAAACATCTCCTAAGAAATGGTTCCCAAGTACAGGAACTGCACTTCTTTTCTCATCTATAGTGATCTCATCATACGGTATAATGGGTGTAAAATTTATTCTATATGGTTCCATATCTATATATAAAAAACTTTTCTTTATCTTTTCCAGTATGGTAGATGTACCATATATGTGAAGTATGGGAAGGGCTGTTTTATTTGAAAAATACCTGTTTTTCTCATGGGAGTATTCCCTGGAATAACGCCATCTTATAAGGGATGGGTAGAAATGATCCTCATGGGAATGTGTAAAGAAGAGGTGTTTTATCTTAGAGAGTTTTATATTATATGTAAGTGCCTGATAGTGTAGGGTAGGTGGGAAATCTATTAATATATCAGGTTCCATAAACATAGATGTGCTGAATCTTATATTTTTTCCTTTATGTTCCCGTGCATATCTACAATTTTTGCATTCACACCATAATGATGGGTAGTTTTCTGCACCAGATGTTCCTAAGAATTTTACTTTCATATCTCCTCCTTCTTGGTATCTACACACTAATTATTATAGCACATTATTACGATTTGAAGAAATTTGAAGAAAAGAAGAATAAATGATATAATTAGTTAAAATCTTAAAAGGAGGGACACTTATGAGATTAGTTGTCAAAAATGCTAAGATACGAGAAAAAGAGGGACTTGTTGATATAGTAATAGATGATGAAGGAAAGATTGCATCTGTGGGAGATGCAGGTTTGAATGAATATCCAGGTGTAGATGTAATAGATGCAGGAGGAAACCTTGTTACCCCTACATTTGTAGACCCACATCTTCACCTGGATAAGGTATATACAGCCTGCAAGGGAAGAGGGAGCAAGTACGAGACCCTTGAGGAATCCATAGAGATCATGCACGAGATAAAAAGAAACTATACTGTAGAAGATGTGAAAAATAGGGCAATAAGAGCAATAAGGGAATCTGTAAAATTTGGTGTTACAAAGATAAGGGCCAATGTGGATGTAGATAATATTGGAGGTCTTACTCCGCTTAAGGGTGTACTTGCCGCAAAGGAAGAGACAAAGGACATTTGCGATATTCAGATAGTGGCCTTCCCCCAAGAGGGTATTTTTAGAAATCCGGGAACAGAAAAGCTTTTGTATGAGGCTATGGATATGGGTGCAGATGTGATAGGAGGAATGCCTGCTGCAGAATGGCTGGAGGAACTTTCGAGAAAGCATGTAGATCTTGTGTTTGAGATTGCGAAAAAGTACGATGTGGATATAGATATGCATATAGATCAGACAAAGGACCCAGGTGCCAAATCCCTTGCATATTCTGCCTGGAAGAGTATTCAAGAAGGATATCAAGGGAGGGTCACAGGGGGACACTGTGTTTCTTTGGCATATCAGAATCAGGCCTATGCAGATAAGGTGATGGAACTTTTGCGCCTTGCGGATTTCAATGTATGTGTAAACCCTGGCATATTGGCTATAATGGGGGTAGATCCTGAACCCAGAACAAGGGGTATAACAAGGGTAAGAGAGCTTGTGGAAAAAGGGGTAAATGTAGCTACCTCTCAGGATACCATATGTGATGGCTTTCACCTTTATGGTACTGGGAACCCTCTTGATTATGGCTTACTTTTGGCATATGAGGCCCAGTACAACTCTACAGGTACTATAGAATATATAATGGATATGATTACATATAATTCTGCAAAGGTGATGAGATTAAAGGATTACGGAATAGAAGTAGGTGCAAAGGGAGACCTCAATATAGTTCGTGCAAAAACAGTAGCTGAGGCCTTCCGTTTGAGAGCCCCTATAGCCTATGTAATAAAAGAAGGCAAGGTACTTGCAGAGAGTGATTATGTAACAGACTGGAAGATATAAAAAAGAGAGGGAAAGCCCTACTCTCTACTATAGGGCTTTCCCAGACCTGCAGGATATTCAATGCTCTTTTTGAATATAATCATTATGAGAAGAAGTGCCAAAAATGGCATCATAAGCAGGAAGTGATAAGGTATCACAGAGTTTCCAAGTTGCATATTAAATGCTATTACCTCTATTGCTGCAAATATTAGTGCACCAATGAGTGTCCTTTCTGGTCTCCAGCTTGCAAATATGGCAATTCCTATTGCCATAAACCCTCTTCCATTTGTGATTCCTGATGTGTATGTGCCTGTGATTACAAGGGGAAGATATACACCTGCTATACCAATAAGCATCCCACCTATGATAGATGCTACATATCTTGCCTTTCTTACATTTACACCTACCACATCCGCTGCCTTTGGATCTTCTCCTATGGCCCGTAAATTAAGTCCTAAACGCGTCTTATAAAAGATATAGTATGCAATGAATGTGACGATATAGGTGATATACACTATCGCATTTTGGTTTATAAATGCAGTTACTATAGGGATAGAAGTGGTACCGGGAATAGTAATCTGGGTAACAGGTGGAGATTCAGGGAGAAAGAGTTTTACACCAAATATGAGCTTATAGATAAGATCTGAGATACCTGATCCAAATATTACAAGGGCAATACCTATAATAAATTGATTTACCTTCCATGATTCATGTATATATACCAATAAGAAGGCAAAGATGCCGCCAACAACTGCCCCTACGAGTAATCCCAATATCCAGCTATTTGAGAAAAATGCCACAGCAAACCCTAAGGATGCTGCAGAGAGCATTGCACCTTCCCCTGATATATTAAATATACCTGTTCTTCCCCCAATTACTATACCCAAACTTGCAAGGGCATATGTCACCATATATACAATTATTTGGGATAATATATTATTTACATATTCCATAGTCTCAGCTCCTTTGGGCCCTTAGTCTGGTGGCTACGATGAATATAACCAAAAGTGCCTGTGTTATAAATACGATCTCTACTGGTACCTGAAGGGATCTCTGCATTGCATCTGCCCCAATCAACAGATAAGAGATAAAAAATGCCGTTATAGGGATACCAATGGGGTCCCCTTTGCATATGAGGGATGTAAGGATACCAAAAACACCATATTCGGCCCCACTTGTATGTGCAAATCCCTCCAAAAGCCTATGATGGACACCCATTACCTCTATTCCTCCAGCAAGCCCTGCCAGGGCACCACCTAATACAAAGGTAAGGATAATTGTTTTGTTTATATCTATACCATATATCCCAGAGGATATAGGATTATAGCCTACAGCGGTAATCTCATATCCCAATTTTGATCTTTTCATAAATATATAGACCAAAAATATAAGGATCAATGCAAAGACAAGGCCTATGTGCATATTAGAAAATAGATTTGGTAACCATGCAGGTTTTGGGAGCACCTTTGTCATTGGATGCCCAGAGAGCTCTGCCTTCCATGGATGTGTAGTGGTAATATATGCGACAAATTCAAG
>JALVIU010000264.1 GCA_027028665.1 Candidatus Atribacteria bacterium
TTTACAGTAAAATACAGGGATAGGCACACCCCATATCCTCTGTCTTGAGATACACCAATCAGAGCGTTCCTTCACCATATTGGAGATTCTTTCTTCCCCCCATTCAGGGACCCACTTTACCTTCTTAATAGCCTCAAGGGCTTCTTCTCTAAATTTGTCCACATTAACAAACCATTGGGTGGTCGCCCTGAATATTACAGGATTTTTACATCTCCAACAATGAGGGTAGGAATGGGTAAATTTCTCCATATATAAAAGGCTATTGTTCTTTTTTAGTTTTTCTATTATCACATCATTTGCCTCATCATACTTTAGCCCTTTTAAATCCCCTGCCTCTTCGGTAAACCTTCCATAGTCATCTATAGGGGAGTAGATGGGAAGATTGTATTTCACGCCTGTTTCATAGTCTTCCTGACCATGCCCTGGTGCTGTATGTACACATCCCGTACCATCTGTAAGTGTAACATAATCTGCAAGCACTATAGGAGACTCTCTATCTATAAAGGGGTGTTTTGTCTTTATATACTCCAGTTCCTTTCCCTTTACTTGCCCCAGTATTTTATAGTTTGGCTCTTTCTCTATCTTTTTAAGCACAGATTCTACAAGCTCCTTTGCAAAGAGCAGATATTGGTCTTTGTATTCTATTAATACATAATCATATTCTGGGTGAACTGCTATGGCAAGGTTTGCAGGGAGTGTCCATGGGGTAGTGGTCCAGATGAGTACGTATGCTTTGTTTTCTGAAAATGTAGGAAATTTTTCCTTTAGTTTATCGATATCCAGAACTTCAAATTTTACAAATATAGAATGAGAGGTTTCATCATAATACTCTATTTCTGCAGCTGCAAGAGCTGTCTCGCATGTACTACACCAATATACAGGCTTTAGGCCTCTATATATATATCCTTTTTCTGCAAGCTCACCAAATACCTCTATCTGCTTTGCCTCATACTCTTTTGTAAGGGTAAGATATGGGTGTTCCCAATCTCCTCTTACACCGAGTCTCTTGAAGTCTTCTCTTTGAATATTCATGAATTTAAGGGCGTATTCCCTGCATTTCTTTCTTAGATCTGTGGGGGGAATTTCTGTCCTTGATACATTTAGGCTTTTTAGTGTCTGGTTCTCTATGGGGAGCCCATGAGTATCCCACCCTGGTACATAGGGAGAATAGTATCCTCTCATAGTCTTGTACTTTACGATAAAGTCTTTCAGTATTTTGTTAAAGGCTGTGCCCAAGTGGATATTTCCATTTGCATATGGAGGGCCATCATGTAATATGAATGTATGATCCTTGGATTTGCCTTCTATAGATTTCTTATAAATGTCTTTTTCTTCCCAGAATTTGAGAAATTCAGGTTCTCTCTCAGGGAGATTTGCCTTCATGGGAAAACTTGTCTTGGGAAGATTTAAGGTTTTTTTGTAATTCATTTTTTGCATCCCCCTTAGTGTAAAAGTAGTGTATAAAAATAAAGGCAGGCTTTTTATCGCCTGCCTTTATATGCCGGAGGGGGGACTCGAACCCCCACAGGCACAATCGCCCACTAGCCCCTCAAACTAGCGCGTCTGCCAGTTCCGCCACCCCGGCTCGCTCACTGCATCTAATTATAACGACTTTTTTTTAAATTGTCAAATATTTTTTTAAAAAAATAGCCTATAAACAGTGAAAAAACTAAACTATGCTTATAAGCTCTATGTCGAATACAAGATCCTTCCCTGCAAGGGGATGATTTGCATCTAACTTGATACTATTTTCCAGGACTTCAGTAACTGTAACGATAAGTGTTTGACCCTGTGCATCTTCCATATAGAGTTGCTGGTTTACCTGAGGTTCTAACCCCTCTGGGAGGTTTTCCTTTCCTACCTCAATGATCATATCTTCTCTGTATGGTCCATATGCCTCATCGGCAGGGATTGTAACAGTTTTTTTCTCTCCCTCTTCCATGCCTTCTACTGCATTGTCAAATCCTTTAATGAGTTGGCCTCCACCTATGGTAAATTCCAATGGCTCTCTGTCATAGGATGAATCAAATACCTCTCCATTTTTCAACTTTCCAACGTAGTGAACCTTTACGGTATCACCCTTTTGTGCTTTACTCACTTAAATGCCTCCTTGATTTATCTTTATCCCTTTATATCAAAAGAAGGGGAGATTGTCAAATATTTTTTATCTCTCTCCTAATTTTGAGTCAATCATAAACAGGCCATTTTTAGAATCGCCTATCATCTCTAATTTTGTTAGGATTCCACTCATTGTACTCTCTTCTTCTACCTGTTCTTCTATAAACCATTGTAAGAAGTTGTATGTAGCATAATCCTTTTCCTCTTCTGCAAGGGCAACAAGCTTATTTATAAGACTTGTTACATACTTTTCATGTTCCAGGGCCTTTGCAAAAACATCCTTTAGGGACTCAAAGGATGCAGGTGGTTTTTCTATCCCTTTTAATTCTACTTTACCGCCTACATCTATAATATAGTTTATAAATTTCATTGCGTGTCCTTCTTCTTCTTGTGCCTGTTTTACCATAAAGTTGTATGTACCATCGAAACCCTTGTTTTTTGCCCAGACAGCCATGGAAAGATAGTACCATGCAGAATAAAATTCTGCATTTACCTGATTATTTAAAGCCTCTTCCATTTTTTTAGAAAACATGTTAACCTCCTAATCAATAACAATTATTTTTTGAAAATATATCTAATTTACTATTATTATACTACATAGATTTGAAAGAGTCAAGGGTTTTCTCTTTTTTCTTGTTTTTTTGTATTTTATCTGATATAATTTTAAAAATTGAAGTGAGGTGTCTTTATGGATATAGAGCTTATAGCCTATACAAAGGGCATAAATGGTGAAACACCAGAAAAGATTATAGAGCTTGCAGCACGTACTTCCTATAAGAGCTTTTCCCGTATGGGAGAGGGGACAGAAAAAAAGCTCATTGCCCATCTTGTGAGATTGGGTCACCTCTCCGTTTTAGAACATGCACATGCCGTCTTTAGAGTAAGAGGTATTTCGAGGGCATGTACACACCAATTGGTAAGACACCGTCTTGCCTCATTTACACAGGAATCTCAGAGATATGTAAATGAAGAGGCATTTGAATATGTAATCCCCGATGCTATCTCAGATAATCCTCATGCCCTTGAACTTTTTAAAAAGACCATGGAAACACTTGCAGATACATACAAAAAACTTCTCGATTACGGAATTAAGAAAGAGGATGCAAGGTTTGTACTTCCAAATGCCACTACAAGTGAGATAGTCGTAAGTGCAAATTTTAGAGAATGGCTTCATATTATCGAACTTCGGGTATCCAGAGAGGCACAATGGGAAATAAGAGAATTATCTACACTTTTTTGGAGGGAACTTTATAAGATTGCACCTGTCGTCTTTTCTTTAAATTCTTTTTCTGGTGCAAGGGATTATAGCTTTAAAAAAGAGATCTTTGAAAAATATGTCAATATCTAAAAAGGGTAATCTATTTATAGGGACATCTGGTTTTTATTATGATCATTGGATAGGAAGGTTTTATCCAGAGGATCTTTCGAAAAGCAAGTGGCTTACATTTTTTTCGTACAAATTTTCCTCAGTAGAGATAAACTCTTCCTTTTATCATCTTCCCAGGGGAAAAACCCTCTCTTCATGGTACAAAAAGACTTCAGAAGGTTTTAAATTCTCCTTGAAAGCGAGTAAGTATATAACACATATCAGGAAATTAAAAGATATAGATAACGAATTGCAAGATTTTATATCCCTTACTCATATTCTAAAGGAGAAACTTGGAGTAGTCTTATTTCAATTACCTGGTTCTTTAAAATATGATATAGAGCTTCTAACGAATTTTATTACTCTTCTTCCAAAAGGGGAAAAATATGCCATTGAATTTCGAGATCGCTCATGGTTCAGGGAGGATGTATATGAACTGCTCAATGCTCATAATGTAGCCTTATGCAATATAAGTTCACCTAAAATGAGAGAAATATTTGAGGTAACAGCCTCTTTTTTGTATATAAGATTCCATGGAGTCAAAAAGTGGTATGATTATAACTATACAGAAGAAGACCTCCTACCATGGGTATTGTTTATAAAACAAAACCTGGATAGGAGAAGAGATGTATATGCATATTTTAATAATGATACGTCTGGTTATGCAATAGAGAATGGATATTTACTTAAAAAATTGATAGAGGAGGGAAATGATGGATAGAGAGGATATTAAGGAGTCCCTTACCTTTGATGATGTGCTATTGGTACCTCAATATTCTGAAATCATGCCAAAGGATGTGGATCTACTAACAGAACCTGTAAGAGGTATAAAAATAAGACTTCCCATACTATCTGCTGCGATGGATACTGTTACAGAATCTGATATGGCTATATCGCTTGCAAGAGAAGGTGGTCTTGGTATAATACATAGAAATATGACTCCTGAAAAGCAAGCAGAAGAGGTAGATAGAGTAAAGAGGTCAGAAAGTGGTATTATCACTAATCCTATCTATATATTTCCAGACTCTACTCTTTCTGAGGCAGAAGCTATTATGTCAAAATATAGGATTTCTGGACTTCCTGTGGTGGATAAGAATATGAAACTTATAGGTATAGTAACAAATAGAGACTTAAGATTTGTATCATCCATGGATGATAAAGTAAAGGAATATATGGTATCTGAAAATATAATCACTGCCCCTGTGGGTACTACCCTTGAAGAGGCACAGGAGATCCTACATAAATACAGAATAGAGAAACTCCCTATAGTAGATAAAAATGGTATATTAAAGGGCCTTATTACTATAAAAGATATAATGAAAATAAGAAAATATCCCCAGGCTTCAAAAGATGATAAAGGAAGACTCTTGGTAGGTGCAGCAATAGGTGTAGGGGAATCTGCCATTCAAAGGGCTAAGCTGCTTTTGGAGGCAGAGGTAGACGTTGTTGCTATAGATACCGCACACGGCCATTCTAAAAAGGTGCTTGAGACATTGAGGGAGCTAAAGAAAAGATTTCCCAGGCTTTTAGTTATTGCAGGAAATGTGGCTACATATGAAGGTGCGAAGGCCCTTTGTGAGGCAGGTGCCGATGGGGTAAAGGTGGGAGTAGGCCCTGGCTCTATATGTACTACAAGGGTAGTTGCGGGGATAGGGGTGGCACAGTTTAGTGCAATATTGGATGCAAGTCGGGCAACAAGGGAATGCGGTGTCCCACTTATTGCAGATGGGGGTATAAGATATTCAGGTGATATAGTAAAGGCACTTGCTGCAGGTGCAGATGCGGTAATGCTTGGTTCTGTGCTTGCAGGTACAGATGAGGCACCAGGGGAACTTATTATCTATGGTGGTAGAAGTTATAAGGAGTATAGAGGGATGGGTTCCCAGGGTGCGCTAAAGGAAGGAAAGAGCACGGATAGGTATTTCATAGATAGCACTAAGAGAGAGGATGTTGTACCTGAAGGTATAGAGGGTAGAATCCCTTACAAAGGCCCGCTTAACAAGGTTATCTATCAGTTAAAGGGAGGGATTCAGTCTGGTATGGGATATTGTGGCGCAAAGAACATTCGAAAACTTCAGAAAAAAGCAAAGTTTGTAAGGGTTACATTTGCGGGATTAAAAGAAAGTCACCCACATGATGTGGAGATTACAAAAGAGGCACCAAACTATAGGGGGTTTTAAGTGAATAGGGTTATAGATTTGAGAAGTGATACTATTACATTGCCTACAGATGAGATGAGAGAGGCAATGAGAAGCGCAGAGGTAGGGGATGATGTATATAGAGAAGACCCTACTGTTTTGAAATTGGAGGCACTTGCTGCAAAGAAATTGGGGAAAGAGGCAGCCCTTTTTGTAACAAGTGGCACTATGGGAAACCTTATAGCAACAATGACACATACTACCCCAGGTGATGAGGTAATAGTTGAGGAAAATGCCCATATATATTATTATGAAGTAGGGGGAATGGCCCGTATTGCAGGAGCAATGCCAAGACTTGTGAGGGGAAGGCGTATAGGAATTATTATACCAGATGATATAAAAAAGGTGCTTCGCCCATCAAATATTCATTTTCCAAAAACTACACTACTTACTCTTGAAAATACACATAATAGGGGAGGAGGTATTGTAATTCCCAATAAGCTTATGAAGGAACTTTACTCCTTTGCAAAGGGTAAGGGCCTTTCTGTGCACTTAGATGGTGCTCGTATATTTAATGCAGCAATTGCCCAGGGGATCCCGGCAAAGGAGATCGCCCAGTATGCAGATTCTGTAATGTTTTGCCTTTCCAAAGGGCTTTCTGCCCCAGTGGGTTCCCTTCTTGTGGGTACAGCTGATTTTATAGAGAGGGCAAGGAAGAATAGAAAGATCTTGGGAGGAGGAATGAGACAGGCAGGTGTTGTTGCAAGTGCAGGCATTATCGCCCTTGAGAAGATGGTGGATAGGTTAAAGGAAGACCATGAAAATGCTGCGCTCTTAAGAGATAGGATCTCTAAGATAGATGGGTTATATGTAGATAGAGATGGAATATTTACAAATATTGTTATGATGGAGATAAAGAGGGCGGATATAGATGCGCAAACCATTGTTGATGCCCTAAAAAAAGAGAATATACTTGCCCTTCCTACAGGGAAAAATACTATAAGATTTGTAACAAATAGACATATAAAAAGGGATGATATACATTTTGTACTTGATGTGATAGGAGGTATAATGGAGAAAAATGTCTAATCTTATCCTTATAATCGATTTTGGGAGTCAATACACCCATCTTATAGAGAGAAATCTTAGGGAATTGAGGATAGATACAAAGGTTATTCCTTCATATTTACCTATATCTGAAATACTTTCTTATAACCCAAAGGGGATCATTCTTTCTGGCGGGCCAAATAGTGTATATGGTGTAGATGCCCCGACGATAGATAAAACACTATTGTATGGGGATATTCCTATATTGGGGATATGTTATGGTATGCAACTTATCACACACCTCTTGGGTGGAGAGGTAGAGAGAGGAGAAAAGAGAGAATACGGTCCATCAATGTTATTTATAGATAGAGAGGATCCACTTTTTTCCGGGGTTTCTTCCCCTCAGCGTGTGTGGATGAGCCATAGTGACCTTGTAACTCGATTACCTGAGGGTTTTATTTCCCTTGCACATACGAAGGAAACCCCTTTTGCTGCTATAAAACATAGGGATAGACCTATATATGGGGTACAATTTCACCCTGAAGTCTCCCATACCCCTTGTGGAAAAGATCTTCTGGATAATTTTGTACATCTCATTGCAAAATGTGAAAGTAACATTACTATAGAGGATTTTCTGGATAGAAAGATAAAAGAGATCAGAGAACAGGTGGGAAAAGATACTGTTATTGGTGCACTAAGTGGAGGAGTGGACTCTACAGTAGCTGCCTCTATCGTGCATCGGGCAATAGGGAAAAATCTCAAACTGGTATTTGTGGATACAGGTCTTATGCGTATAGGTGATAGAGAGAAGATAACATACCTTAAAGATGTATTGGGTCTAAATATCGATATAATTGATGCAGAAAAGGATTTTTTAGATGTACTTAAAGGGGTTATAGACCCTGAAGAGAAGAGAAAGATTATAGGTCATAAGTTTATAGAGATATTTGAGGATTTTGCAAAAAGGCACAAGGATGCAAGATGGCTCCTTCAGGGTACCATATATCCTGATGTGGTTGAAAGTGCAAAAGTGGATACCTCTAACCCTCAACTTATAAAGAGTCATCATAATGTAGGAGGTCTTCCCCCTGATATGCATCTTAATTTGTTGGAGCCTATAAGGGAACTCTTTAAAGATGAGGTAAGAGATGTGGGTAAGGCCCTGGAGATGCCTGATGATATCCTTATGGCACATCCCTTTCCTGGGCCAGGACTTGCCATACGTATCCTGGGAGAAGTGTCCAGGGATAAACTGGATATCCTGAGAAAAGTAGATAAGATCTATATAGAGGAACTAAAGGAACATGGAGAGTATGATAGAATCTGGCAGGCATTTTCTGTGCTTTTACCATTGAGAAGTGTAGGTGTTGTAGGTGATGAGCGGGCATATAAGTTTGTTGTGGCATTAAGGGCAGTTGTAAGCAGGGATGGTATGACTGCAGATTGGGCAAGGATCCCCTATGATCTATTGGAAGAGATAAGTCTTCGAATAACGAATGAAGTAAAAGAGGTAGGGAGGGTGGTTTATGATATTACGCCAAAACCTCCAGGTACAATTGAGTGGGAATAGTGAGAAAAAAAATAATTGGTTTTTCAGATTTTGGCTCTGGATTGGTATATATATAGTTTTTTATCTTTTTTTAAATCTTAAATATAATATTGATAAGATAGATGATGTATGGAATCTTTCATGGGCATATGGGCTTATCCATTTTCATACATTTACACCAGGTGTATTTTTTGACCATGGAATAATTGCATTTGGTGTCATTTGGGCAGCTATCCAAGGGTTTATACTTGATATCATAGGATGGACAAAGTTAAATGCCCACCTTATTTCCTTTGGGTTTGGTATAGGAAGTCTGTACCTAATATTTTATCTTTTAAAAGAGACCTTTTCAGAACTATTTGCCTTTACTTTTGTTCTGGTCTTTTCTATATCTGAGCCGTTTTTCGCATCAGTTACTTTGGCACGAGTAGATATATTTGGGCTGTTTTTGCTTATTCTTTTTTTGTTTTTGGTCTTCAAGAAGGCCCCACTTTTTGCAGGTATAATCCTCATGCTTTCTCTGGAGAGTCACCCTGCTCCCTTTATCTTTTCCCTTTTTTATGGCATCGTATTTATATGGAAATGGATAAAGAAACAGAGAATAAAACTGGATCTTTATTTTTTATTGAAATTCTTGATAGGCATGGTTATAGGTTTACTTATTTATCTTTCTATTCATTATCCTTATTTACATCATATAAGGGGTATCCTCCTGGAAGGGCGAAAAACGGGGAGGCCAGGACTTTTCCATACACCTTTGTATTCATATTACTTTGAAGCAAAGTATTATAGGCATATTCCTGAACTTATTATTTTGGCACTTTCTCTTATACTATATTTTATAAATTGGAAAAGGGCAGATAGATTTCCTGTGTTATTGCTTTTCTCAGGTATTTTATCTACCTATCTAATAGGACGTGCAAATCCTAACTATACAGTTTATTTTTATATTTCATATTTTATATTTGTAATATATACTTTTAAAAATTTTACAAAAGTTCTTTCCTGGAAAGCTATTATAATTTTATTTTTACTCCTTTGGTTTCCTCAGTATGCTTTTTTGTATATAAAAAATTACAATATAAGTTTTACTGATTATATACATGACTTAAAAGAAGGATATCATAGCCGGGAAGCGGGGGAAAAGCCTATCTTTGGAGACCCCAATAGTTGGTTTATTTTTTATAAAAATAGAAACTTTAAAGTATATGGAGAATTAGTTTGGGTAAAAATAAGGATTAATCGCCTAAAGGGTCAAGGTTATGTGATATGTAATAAAAATTATACTATCTCATGTAAAGGTGTGTTGAATTATTTAAAGAAAATGCACATTAAATATACTGAAGTCTATGATGGAAAATATTCAAAAATCTTGAAGATTTATAAATGAAAATGCCCCATAGGGAGTCCTATGGGGCGGAAGGAGGTAGACTATTTATATCCACACAAAGTATTAGCTATACAGCTGGTGATTCTGGCACCTCAAAGTTTTCAGCCTTCTTGAGAAGGTCTTCA
>JALVIU010000265.1 GCA_027028665.1 Candidatus Atribacteria bacterium
TTTTGGCTTTATAATGATGGTGTAGTTACTATAATAAAAATGGCAACAGCTTATGGAGTGGAAATTGGCATTCAATCTAAAGACCTTATTTTAGCAATACTTCTTACCCAGTTTATAGGTATACCTTTTACGATTCTGTTTGGAAATATCACCCGTACACTAAAAACCAAATATGCAATACTTATTGCCCTTTCTGTATATGTAGGTATTACTATATGGGGTGCATTTATGAAATCTGCAATAGAATTTTATATCCTTGCTCTTTTGGTAGGAACTGTCCAGGGAGGTGTTCAGTCCCTTAGCAGATCTCTTTATAGTAGGATTATACCTCAGGAAAAGTCTGCGCAATTTTTTGGTCTATATGCCCTTTCTTCCAAATTTTCCTCTGTACTTGGCCCACTCCTTTTTGGTCTTGTAGCCCAATTTACAGGAAGTGGTAGAAATTCTATTTTTGTTCTCGTTATTTTCTTTATAGTAGGTGGATTACTCTTGCTAAAGGTTAAGAAAGTTTAAAAACAAAAGGATTAAAAAATTTATATAAATTTTGACTTTTGCTTGATTTTTTATTATATAGATGGTATAATCTTGGTTAAATTTAATGGATTAGTCCATTAGTCTTTGGAGGTTATATGTGGATTGAGTTGGATAAAAATTCAAAAATTCCTTTTTATATTCAAATTAAGGAGCAAATAAAAAAAATGATTCAAGAGGGGATGCTTACCGAAGGTGAACAGCTCCCCACAGAGAGAGAACTGTCCGAAACCCTTAATATAAGCCGTAATACAGTAAGTACTGCATATGAAGAACTAAAAAGAGAAAGAATTATCGATTCCTCCCCTGGAAGAGGTACCTTTGTAGCTACCTCCGATAAAACCCTTAATATAAAAATCCCTAAAGACAAAGTGAAAAAATATGGGGCAATATTTGAAAAGATAATTGATGAAGCACTTCAAGAAGATCTCTCCTTTGATGACCTTTCAGGTATCTTTAAGGAGAAGATAAAGGAGAAAAAGAAACTTTTAAAGAAGACAAGACTTGCCTTTGTAGAGTGTAATTATGAACAACTTAGCTATTTTTCCCATAGGTTAGAGCTGGGTGTAGGTGTAAATATCCATTCATTTTTGCTGGATGATATCTATAAGGATATACCAGGATTTTTAAGACAGATAAGAGATATGGACCTTATAGTGACAACATTTTTTCATCTACCCGAGGTAGAGAAGATTGTGAGCGGGAAAAAACCAGTAATGGCTATCTCTTTAGACCCTCAGATAGAGACCATGGTGAGAATCGCTCGTCTTCCAGAGGGTGCAAAAGTTTCTTTGGTATGCATCTCAGATAGATTTGCAGAGAGAGTAAAAAAGTCCTTGAGGAACGTAAATTTGACAAATATTGAGCTAAAGCATACTACTACTAAGGATATAAAAAAACTTCAGAAATTTTTAAAGGGTTCTGATGCAATTATTGTCTCTCCAGGGAGGAAAAGAGATGTGGAGGCAATCGTTAAAGATAAAAATATACCTATCATCGAATTTGTATATGTGCCAGATAAGGGTTCAGTTCACAATTTGAGAATGAAAATTATAAAGGTCCAAAGGGAGAAAGAGAAAAATGGCTCTTAAGGCTAAGGCAAAGGTAGACCATATTGACATTAACACCTCTTGGTGTAAGGGATGTGGGATATGTATTGGTATGTGTCCTACACAGGTATTGGAATTTGATGAGCGTTTTAAAGCAAGAGTAGCTCA
Source organism: Candidatus Atribacteria bacterium (assembly GCA_027028665.1). Classification (GTDB taxonomy): domain Bacteria; phylum Atribacterota; class JALVIU01; order JALVIU01; family JALVIU01; genus JALVIU01. The sequence goes on from JALVIU010000265.1 coordinate 1,749, forward strand.
TCTTGAGAAATGTATTAACTGTAAACTATGTGAGCTTTTATGCCCTGAACTTGCAGTATCTGTAGAGGAGGCAGAAAATGAGTAAGAATGTAAGACTTATGCAAGGGAATGAGGCATTGGTAGAAGCTGCAATAATGGCTGGTGTTAGATTTTTTGCAGGATACCCTATTACACCTTCCTCTGAGATTGCAGAAGGTTTTTCAAAAAAACTACCAAGAGTAGGTGGAAAGTTTATCCAGATGGAAGATGAGATTGCATCAATGGCGGCTACAATTGGTGCTTCCATTGCAGGTGTAAAGTCTGTTACTGCTACATCTGGTCCAGGTTTTTCCCTTAAGCAAGAAAATTTAGGTTTTGGTATTATGGCAGAGGTTCCTTGCCTTGTAGTAAATGTACAGAGGATGGGCCCAAGCACAGGTAGGCCAACAAAACCCTCTCAAGGCGATATTATGCAGACTCGGTGGGGGACGCACGGAGATCATCCTATAGTAGTACTCTATCCCACTACAGTTCCAGAAGTATTTAAATATACCATTGAGGCAATAAATATATCTGAAAGACTTAGAACTCCTGTGATATTTCTTATGGATGAAACCCTGGGTCATATGAGGGAAAAAGTGTTACTACCTGAACCAGATGAGATTAAAGTGGTAAATAGAAAATTCCCAAAGGTGGGTAAAGAAGATTATCTTCCTTACAAACCAGCAGATGATGATGTACCTGTTATTGCACCTTTTGGTAAGGGGTATAGGTATCATATAACAGGCCTACATCATAATTATAAGGGCTATCCTACTACTCAACCAGAAGAAGTAGAAGAACTTACTAAAAGGCTTTTAAGGAAGGTAGAGAGAGTGCTCGATGATATCTTTATTTTAAACACCTATATGTATGATGATGCAGAATATGTCTTATATGCATACGGTATTACTGCAAGAATAGCCAAAGAGGCAGTAAATATTCTAAGAGAAGAGGGACTTAAGATCGGACTTTTGAATCCTATTACCATATGGCCATTTCATGAAGATAAGATAGAGGGGCTTTTAGGGGGTAAGAAAAAGGTTTTTGTAGTAGAGCTTAATTCGGGGCAGATGAAGGGAGAGATCGAGAGGATCTATCCTCGAAAAGATGTTATAGGGATAAATAAACTAAATGCAGAGCTTATAAATCCTTATGAAATTGCAGATCATGTGAGAGAGGGATTAAGATGAGTTTACAAAATATAAAGAAATACCTAAGAAAAGATATGTTTCCGCACATATGGTGCCCTGGGTGTGGAAATGGTATTATAATGGCATCTCTTTTGCGCGCAATAGATGCATTGGCTTTAGATCCAGATAAAGTGGTAGTGGTTTCTGGTATAGGATGCTCTGGTAGGATTTCTGGATATCTTGATTTCAATACAGTACATACTACGCATGGAAGGGCGCTCGCCTATGCAACAGGTATAAAGCTTGCAAACCCGGAGCTTACTGTTATAGTAGCGATGGGTGATGGTGATGGAAGTGCTATTGGAGGGAATCATCTTATCCATGCAGCAAGGAGAAATATAGATTTAACAGCTATCCTATTTAATAACTCTATATATGGAATGACAGGGGGACAATTTTCTCCACTTACGCCCTTTGAAAAAAGGGCATCTACTGCTCCATATGGTAATGTAGATCATCCATTTGATCTGGCACCTCTTGTAAAGAGTGCTGGTGCTTCATTTGTAGCACGTACTACTACATTCCATGTATTTAATCTCCAGAAGTATCTTGAGCGAGGTATAAAGAAAAAGGGATTTTCCTTTATAGAGGTGATAACAGGGTGTCCAACATTCTACGGAAGATACAACAAGATTGGAGAAGGGTTAGATATGATAAAATATCAAAAGGAGCACTCTATTACATATGATAGGGCAAAGAATCTATCAGAAGAAGAACTTGCAGATAAGATTGTGGTGGGTGTATTTCAGGATATAGAAAAACCAGAATATATAAGTGAATATGAAAAAATAATAGAGAGGGAGCATCATGAGTAATAGAGATAGAATTGAGGTCTTGTTTTGGGGTATTGGGGGTCAAGGACTTGTGCTTGCATCCATTATTCTGGCAGAAGCAGTAGGTGTTTATGAGGGGAAGAATGTAGTTCAATCTCAGGCATATACAGCTATAGTGAGAGGTGGAACAAGTAAGGCCAATGTTATTGTATCAGAAGAAAAAGAAATTCTTTTCCCTCAGGTGCTTTCCCCTGATATTTTAGTGGCCTTCTCTCAGGAGGCGTATAATGCAAATAAAGGAAAGCTAAAGCCAGACACAAAAATCATATATGATAGTGATATGGTAAAGATAGAAGATAATGTTCCATTTAAGCTCTATGGAATTCCATTTTTTAAGATCGCAAGAGAGGAACTTGGAATTCCCTTTGCAGGGAATGTAGTGGCCCTTGGTGCCTTCAGTGCAGTGACTGGCATAGTAAAGCTCTCTTCTCTGGAGAGAGCCCTCTTATCAAAGGTAAGAGAGGAGTATCACGAGATAAATAGAAAGGCCCTGGAGAGGGGATTTGAGTTAGCCGAGAAACTCAATTGATATAGTATGTAAACATGGAAGTATATGCACTTATTGGTGAAAGTGGCACAGGTAAGAGTTATAAATCTTTACTTCTTGCATATGAATATAAAATAGATTATATACTTGATGATGGCCTTTTAATAAAAAGAAATAGGGTCATAGCAGGTAGATCTGCGAAAAATGAGCCCAATAGATTTAGGGCAGTAAAGAGGGCGATATTTTTTGAAAAAGAGCATAGAGAAAGTGTAAAGACCGCTATTAAAGAACAACATGTAGAAAAACTCCTTATACTTGCTACTTCTGAAAAGATGTTAAACAGAATTATAGAGAATTTAGATCTACCTGCTCCTATAAAGATCATAAGAATTGAAGACATCTCAGACCCTGAAGAAATCTATCTTGCAAAAAGAGAAAGAAATAAGGAAGGAAAGCATACTATTCCTATTCCTAAAATTCAGATTGAAAAAGATTTTCCTGGAAATTTTGTAGAATCTTTAGAGGTAATATATAAAAGTATATATAAGATTGGGGAGCGGACTATTGTGCGTCCCCCATTTAGTTTTTTTGGTAAACTATTTATTTCAGAAAGGGCGATCTTTTCTCTTATAGAGTATATATTAAGTGATATCGATGGTATATATAAGATAAGAAAAAAAAGTGCGAAATTTGGTGATGTAGGTTTAGAAGAGATCAACCTTGAAGTACTGCTTTATTTTGATGTAAATATTGCTCAGAAAGTAGAAGAGATTCAAGAACGAATATACAATGTATTTTCAGAGTATGTAGGAATACCTGTAGAAAAGATAAATGTAAAGGTATTAGATTTAATAGAGAGGAGTGAGGAGGTTTAAAAAATGAATGAGAGTTTGAAAAAAGAAAAAGAGAGATGGGAATCTACAACATTAAAAAAAGTTATAGATAGATTTCCTGAGAGGAAGAAAGAGTTTAGAAGTTACTCAGGTATACCTATTGAAAGGGTTTATACACCTTTGGATATAGAAGGATTTGATTATCTTTCCCATCTGGGATTTCCTGGTGAGTACCCTTATACCCGTGGTGTACAGCCCACCATGTATAGAGGTAGATTCTGGACCATGAGACAGTATGCAGGTTTTGGTACTGCAAAGGAGTCAAATCAAAGATATAAATACCTTCTTTCCCAGGGACAAACAGGTCTCAGTATCGCATTTGATCTTCCTACACAGATGGGATATGATTCAGATAATCCACTGGTAAGTGGAGAGGTAGGGAAGGTGGGTGTAGCTATCGATTCACTGGAGGATATGGAAGTACTTTTTTCAGGTATTCCTCTGGATAAAGTAAGTACTTCTATGACAATAAACTCTACAGCTGCTATACTTCTTTCAATGTATATGGCCATTGCTGAAAAACAGGGAATATCCTTTAATAAGCTAAGAGGAACTATTCAAAATGATATACTAAAAGAGTATATAGCTCGTGGTACATATATCTATCCGCCGAGACCCTCTATGAGACTTATTACAGATATATTTGAATTTTGTTCCAGAAATATTCCCAGGTGGAATACTATCTCTATTAGTGGATATCATATAAGAGAGGCAGGTGCTACTGCACCCCAGGAGATTGCATTTACCCTGGCAGATGGTATTACTTATGTAGAAGCCGCTTTAAGTAAGGGATTAAATGTAGATGAGTTTGCCCCAAGGCTTTCCTTCTTTTTCAATGCTCATAATAATCTTTTGGAAGAGGTAGCAAAGTTCAGGGCAGCAAGGAGAATGTGGGCAAAAATTATGAAAGAGAGATTTGGTGCAAAAAATCCAAAATCGATGATGCTTCGTTTCCATACCCAGACTGCAGGATCCACACTTACAGCTCAGCAGCCTGATAATAATATAGTAAGAGTTACTATTCAGGCCCTTGCTGCAGTTCTTGGAGGTACACAATCCCTCCATACTAATTCCAGAGATGAAGCCCTATCATTACCCACAGAGGACTCTGTAAGAATTGCACTCAGAACACAACAGATCATTGCATATGAAAGTGGTGTCCCAGAAACCGTTGATCCATTGGCAGGCTCTTATTTTATAGAGGCGATGACAAATCGAATAGAGAAAGAGGCATGGGAATATATAGATAAAATAGACAAAATGGGAGGTATGATAAAGGCTATAGAAGAAGGATATGTACAAAAGGAGATTCAGGATAGTGCATATCAATTCCAGAAAGAAGTAGAGGAAAAAGAGAGGATAATTGTAGGTGTAAATGAATTTAAGATAGAGGAAGACATAAAGCCAAAAATACTTAAAGTTGATCCTGAGATAGAACGTATACAGATAGAAAGGCTTCAGGAGCTTAAGAAGAAAAGAGATAATAGAGCAGTAAAAAGTGCGCTTTCTACCTTAAAGGATAAAGCAAAAACTGATGAAAATCTTGTTCCATACATATTTGATGCGGTGAAGGCATATGCTACCCTGGGAGAGATAAGTGATGTATTAAGGGATGTATTTGGTATATATGAGGAGAAGATATTTATATAGGAGGGAGAGAAATTGAATAGGAGACTAAGAGTTCTTATTGCAAAACCTGGATTAGATGGCCATGATAGGGGAGCAAAGGTAATAGCAAGAGCATTAAGAGATGCGGGTATGGAGGTTATATACACAGGTCTCCATCAAACACCAGAACAGATAGTGGAAACTGCTATACAGGAGGATGTTGATGTGATAGGTCTTAGTATTCTCTCTGGTGCCCATATTCCTTTATTTAAGAGGGTAATGGATCTTTTAAAGGAAAAGGGAGCAGAAGATATATTGGTATTTGGTGGAGGCGTAATTCCAGAAGATGATATACCCGTGCTTGAGAGTTTCGGTGTGAAAAAGATATTTACTCCTGGCACATCCACCAGAGAGGTTATAGAGTATTTAGAGGAATATTTTAAAAATGGAAGAAATTGATAAGCTTCTTGAAGATTTTAAAAAGCGAGATAGACGTGCACTATCTCGACTCATTACTATTATAGAGAATAATTTTTATAAAATTCAAAAAAAATTCTATTTGTTACTTGACGGAACTCAAAAATCTTATATAATAGGAGTAACAGGTGCACCTGGTGCTGGAAAGAGCTCTCTTATAAATTTATTGATCTCGGCATTTAGAAAAGAGGGAAAAAGTGTAGGAGTAATTGCAGTGGACCCCACAAGTCATAGGACTGGTGGGGCATTTTTAGGTGATAGAATAAGGATGCAGTCCCATGCTCTGGATAAGGATGTATTTATAAGGAGTATGGGCTCAAGAGAGGGAAAGGGTGGACTTTCATTATCTACCCCTCTTGCCGTGAGACTCTTAGATGCATACGGTTTTGATATTATAATGGTAGAGACCGTAGGCATAGGTCAAGAAGATATAGAAATTTTTAAACTATCTGATACAGGATTGTTAGTCGTTACCCCAGAATCCGGAGATGATATTCAGCTTATAAAAGCGGGAAATCTTGAAGAGGCAGATATTATTGTTATAAACAAGGCAGATAGGGAAGGTGCAGATAGACTATATAAAGAATTTAAGAGAGAGCTTGGCAATGTTAAGAATTCCTATGGTTTTTCACCCATTATAGTTAAGGTAAGTACTGTAAAAAAGGAAGGTATTTCTGAGCTTATAGAAGCCATAGATATTCATAAGAGATTTATGGAAGATAATCGGGTATTTGAAAAAAAGAGAAGAGAAAGGAATCTTTCTTTGTTTTATTTACTTATGGATTATACTATTCGAAAAACTCTTAGGGAAGAGGGAATAATATTAAAAGATATAGAAAGTGGTAATATAGACCCTTTTACAGGGGTAAAAAAGGCGATGAATGTTATTTGTGAATGAGGAGGGATATATGTTAAAAGAGATTGATCACCTGGGAATAGCTATTTCTAATCTTGATGAGGGTGTGAGGCTTTATAAAGACCTTTTGGGTTTTGATCTGGAAGGATATGAAGAAGTAGAGGATCAAATGGTAAAAGTAGCAATGCTTAATGCCCACGGGAAGACCCCGAATATTGAACTTCTTGAGCCTACGAGCAGTGATAGTCCTATATATAAGTTTATAGAAAAGAAAGGTGAAGGTATACATCATATTGCACTTGGTGTAGAAAATATAGAAGAGGTCCTTGAAAGGTTAAAAAAAGAAGGTGTAAGAGTTATAGATGAAGTGCCTCGTATGGGCGCAGGTGGTAAAAAAATCGCCTTTTTACATCCAAAGTCTACAAAAGGGGTGCTTATAGAGCTCTGTGAAAAGCAATCCGAATAAGGAGGAGAATATGAGCGAAAGAACTATTGATGATTTGCTGAAAGAACTTGAAGAAAGAAGAGAGAAAGTCAAGAAAGGTGGGGGAGATAAGGCCATTGAGAAACAACACCAAAAGGGAAAACTTACAGCAAGAGAGAGACTTGCGCTGTTGCTTGACCCAGATAGTTTTGTAGAAATTGATACATTTGTTCAGCATAGGTCTACCTATTTTGGTATGGATAAAAAGGAGGCCCCTGCAGATGGTGTTGTTACAGGTTTTGGCACAATAAACAACAGACTTGTATTTGTGTATGCTCAGGATTTCACCGTTTTGGGTGGTTCTCTGGGGGAGATGCATGCTCAGAAGATATCAAAGATCCAGGATATGGCACTTAAGATGGGAGCACCTATAATAGGTATAAATGATTCAGGTGGTGCGAGGATTCAAGAAGGGATAGACTCTTTGAAGGGATATGGCGATATATTTTATAGAAATACCATCTCTTCTGGTGTTATACCTCAGATTGCCATAATTGCAGGACCATGTGCAGGTGGAGCTGTGTATTCTCCAGGTATTATGGATTTTATTGTAATGATAAAAAATACAAGTAATATGTTCATTACAGGACCACAGGTTATAAAGGCTGTTACAGGGGAAGAGGTTACATTTGAGGAATTAGGTGGCGCAATGACCCATAATAAGAAAAGTGGCGTTGCACACTTTGCTGCAGGCTCAGAGGAAGAAGGTTTCAATACAGTAAGAGAGCTACTTTCATATATACCATCTAATAATGCAGAAGAAGCTCCTATTTTTGATACACAAGACCCCCTTAATAGAAGAGAAGAATTCTTAAAAGATATAGTTCCAACCAATCCTAACAAACCCTATGATGTAAGAGATGTGATTAAGGGTGTATTTGATAATGGAGAGTTTTTTGAGGTGCATAAATACTTTGCTCCAAACATTGTAGTAGGGTTTGCAAGATTAGGTGGTCGTTCCGTGGGGATAATAGCTAATCAGCCAAAGGTGTTTGCAGGTGCACTGGATATAGATGCATCAGATAAAGCTGCACGATTTATAAGATTTTGTGATGCCTTCAATATTCCCATAGTTACATTTGTAGATGTCCCAGGGTTTTTACCAGGCACTACTCAGGAATACGGGGG
>JALVIU010000266.1 GCA_027028665.1 Candidatus Atribacteria bacterium
CTTCCCCTCTTTCTGGGAGGTATTATGAGAAGAAAAACCTTGTGGTATAAATCTTATCATCCGTGGTTATTTCTTGTTCCCACACTTATCGGTCTTTTTGTATTTAGATTATGGCCTATTGCCTATTCTTTTTATATAAGCTTTACCTCATGGGATATTATGACCCCTCCAAAGTGGATAGGTCTTTCTAATTATAAAGAACTCTTTTCAGATCCTACATTTTATAAGATATTAAATAATACTTTACTATTTTCTGTGATATATGTGGTAGGTGTAATGGTATTGGGACTTTTCCTGGCTGTACTTGTAAATAGTAAATTAAAAGGTGTAAACTTCTTCCGTACAACCTTTTTTACCCCTGTTGTTACATCAGCTGTTGCTGTAGGTCTTGTATGGAGCTGGATACTTGCACCAAAGTTTGGTATTTTAAATAACTTCCTTGCAGGTTTTTTTCATATCAATCCACCTATATGGTTAGAAGATACAAAATGGGCCCTTTTATCTGTTGCATTTATCCGTGTGTGGAAGATGACAGGGTATTATATGATCATATATCTTGCAGGGCTTCAGGATATCCCTCGCACACTCTATGAGGCAGCCCAGATTGATGGTGCGACCCCATGGCAGAGGTTTAAAAATATCACTTTGCCCCTTCTTACCCCTACTACATTTTTTGTGTTCACCATTGCTATAATAGATTCCTTCAGGAATTTTGCAATCATATATACTATGACCCGTGGCGGTCCTGAAAATGCCACAAATACTATAGTGTATTCTGTATTTTTAAATGCATTCCAGTTCTATAGAATGGGGTATGCAGGCGCACTTTCATATGTGCTTCTTGCCATAGTAGGTATAATAACCCTTGTTAACTTTATATTGAAAAAATACTGGGTTCAGTACCAATATTAATGAGGTGGAGATATGCTAAATAAAGGCCTTACATACTTTCTCTTATCTATCATTGCATTTTTTATGGTCTTTCCATTTTTATGGATGATTATAAGTTCCTTTAATTCAGAGAATAATATTTTTAGGGTTCCTCCTACACTTATACCCGATAAATTATTTAAGAAAAATATGTTTGAAAATTATAAGACAGTACTTAAGGATTATAATTTTGGAAGATATGGAATAAATAGTATTATAGTTGCAGGCTCTGCAGCCATTGGACAGATTTTTACATGCTCCCTTGCAGGATTTGCCTTTGCCAGGATGCACTTTAAATTCAAAGGGATCATTTTTGCTCTTTTACTTATGACAATGATGGTTCCTATACAGGTAACTATCATCCCAGAGTTTTATCTTATGATGAAACTGGGATGGATAGATACATTTGCTCCACTTATCATCCCATCATTCCTTGTGGGGACATTTGGAACATTCATGTATAAAGAATTTTTTGAAAATATCCCTCAAGATCTTGAGGATGCAGCAACGATTGATGGAGTGTCTGCCTTTTCTATGTTTACCAGGGTATTTTTCCCCCTTGCAAGGCCACAGACTGTTACACTATTTATCATTGCATTTATGAACAACTGGAATGATCTTTTAAGACCTGTCATTTATATAAGCTCTAAAAAGCTTATGACTATAACCCTTGCACTTACTCAGTTCCAGGGGGAATATGATGCAAGGTGGAATTATCTTCTAACAGGGGCAGTTCTCTCTATCATTCCTCTACTTCTGGTTTATATATTCTTACAAAGATACGTCATTGAGGGGATTACACATACAGGAGTAAAAGGATGATAATACTTATATTAGCAGGTGGAAAATCTAAAGATTTTGATGTCCCAAAACCCTTTGTAAAACTCCTGGGAAAACCTCTTATAAAATATACTATAGATATTGTAGAGGAGATTTTTCCAGATATAAAAAAGATCGTGGTGGCAGGGGATGAGAGTATAGAACAATTGAAAAAGTGTTTGGAGGGAAAACAAGAGGTAAGGCCTGAAGGGAAACCCCTGGGTACAGCACATGCTGTATATGTAGGGCTTGAGGAAGAGCTCGATGATGAGGATGTACTTATACTTTATAGTGATACTCCTCTATTTAGACCTGCTACTATATATGCTATGTTTAAACATCATGTATTGACAAAGGCAGATATCACATTTATGTCAGGGCTTACAGAGAAAAGGTATCCTTATGCAGTGGTATATAGGGATAAAGAGGGAAAGGTTGTAGCCCTAAAAGAGCACAAAGAACCAGATTATCCTCCTCCTTATGAGTACAGTATTGGTGCATATCTTCTAAAGGTTGGGACATTTAAAAGATACTACAACAATATAAGCCCTGACCCTAAGACAGGAGAGTACTACCTTCCTGATATTCTGTATAAGGCGATAGATGATGGTGCAAATGTAGAAGGATATATATGTCTTGATGAAAATGAATATCTAGGGATAAATACAAAAGGTGATCTAAAGAGGGCTGAGGAGATCCTCCTTGAAAGAGAAGTGCAAGATGCACAACTTCTGGAAGAGAGATATATAAGGTTTGGGACAGGGGGATGGAGGGCAAAGATTGGCAGTGGATTTACACTATCCAATGTCAAAAAACTTACACAGGCTATTGCTACATATCTTAAATTGAAAGGTACATACAAAAGGGGGATTGTTATAGGTTATGATAATAGATTTTTATCTGATGTAGCTGCAAAAACTGCAGCAGGTGTATTTGCTGCAAACAATATAAAGGTTTTTATGTCAAGGGGTGCTATTCCTACACCACTGGTTACATTTACTGTACTTTCAAAACATGCAGCATCTGGGATTGTGATTACTGCATCCCATAACCCATATGACTATAATGGAATAAAGGTGGAGACAGAAGAGGGTTTACCCATACCTGTGGATATGTCAAAGGAGATAGAAGTTATAGCTAATAACCTGAAAGATGTGGCCTGGATCCCCTATGAAATTGGTATGGAAAAGGGTTTTGTAGTATTTGAAGATTTCCGCAATAAGTATCTTGACTATCTTGAGGATAAACTTGATTATCAGGCTATAAAGGATGCATCCTTTAGGGTGTGTTTTGACTCTATGTATGGCTCTGGTACAACCACCATCCAGAAGGCCTTAATAGGGGCACGGTGTGATCTTGAACTTATACATGGTACAAGGGATGCCTTATTTGGTGGACTTGCCCCTGCGCCAACAAAGGAGCGTATCTCTACCCTTATTACCACTATGAAACAGGGGGATTTTGATGTGGGCATGGCGGTAGATGGGGATGCAGATAGGATTGTACTTGTAGATGAGAAGGGGAATTTCCTCCACACCAATGAGGTAATTGCACTTTTATGGTATTATCTCCATAAAATAAAAGGGGAACCTGGTGGAGTGGTAAGAAATGTAGCCACAAGTCATAACATAGATAGGGTATGTAATGC